>JBGPOG010000135.1:0-9162 GCA_041487935.1 Chthonomonadia bacterium
ACAGATCCCTACGGGATGACGGGGGCTGTGACAGTTTCTTACGCTCAACGCCGCGTTAGGCGCGGTAAAATGCTCGGAATGACGGTTTTGCCACTTTGTCGTCGTTGTAATAACAATACGGAGACACTAGTTTAGCTCCAATGCCGTTCACTTACGTCACCTGGCGAGTAAACCCATACGGGCCTTATGGCTCGCGGCTACTCATAGCGAAGTCCACCGTCGTGGACTGGACATCGGGAATCTTAAACGAACAGTAGTGAGTTTAGCTCGGATGGTGCTATGGCAAATCTCCAGGCATTGGACTCTTCAGGTCTGCTCGACTCTTATCTTTCCAAGCTCCGAACGCAGCTCTCGGACCTGGACCGGGACGATCAGGACCACCTGTTGGCCTATGCTCGCGCGCAGGTCGAATTGGACCTGGAGATCGACCACAGCTCGGCAGCCACTTCCGAATCCTTGCGCGAAGTGTTGGAACGGCTGGGACCGCCGGAGATATACGCCCGGCGGCTTCGTGAAACCGCGCTTCCCGGAGAACGGGATAAGGTTAAGCCGGAGACGCCTGTCCAGGAAACACCCGCGATACTCGTGACCTGCCGGGCGTGCAGCAAGCAGATCAGCCGCGAGGCGTATGCGTGCCCGCATTGCGGTTGCCCGTTTCCCGCGAGGCTTCTTGCACCGGCAAGCGGTTATGAGTGGAAGTCTAAGACCACGGTGTTTGGGTGGCCCCTGGTCCACGTCGCCTTTGGTCGCAACAAGAACGGCAAGATGCGCGTTGCAAAGGGCGTCATTGCCATCGGCCAATTCGGAATTGGAGCGATCACGCTTGCGCAATTCGGGATTGGATTCGTGTTCGGGCTGGGTCAATTCATGATTGCCCCAATTGCGGTCGGCCAATTCGCCGCGGGACTGGTCGCTGCCGGACAATTCGGATTCGGCGCGCTTGCCGGGGCCGGACAGTTTGCGACAGGGTGGCTTAAGGCGATCGGATTGTGGACCTGGCCGCACAGATAGCGCCATGCGCGATAGCCAGCAATCCAGGTCAAGATCCATCGAACGGATTCGACCCGGCGACCGCCACGTCCGAAACCGCAAGGGCAGGCGGTTGGTACTCCGGATATGGCTGGGAGTAATCCTGCTGCGTGTTCGCCGCTGGTTGCTCGGCAAAGCCCTCATCCACGGGCATCTTGAAGAACGCCCGAGCGGCGTTGCCGTCCAGTGAAGTCAGAGAAACCAGTTCCCAGCCTTTGTCTCCTTCGGCGTTGAGTTTGGCCTCACAAATTGAGAGATCGCGAATGATCAACGAATGGTAGCGCCAGCGCTGCATGGTCGTTTCCTTTCTCGGAACCCTGGGTTCCGAACACGGACCGATTCATCTCTCGAACTTTCGCTTGTATTCCTCCAGGCTAAGTCGTAAGTAGGCGTATGCAACCCGAGTTGCATCGAGGCAGCACTGCTCGTCCGTCGGAATGCGAGCTTGATGGCGTACGTATTCCGTGCGGGCCGCTGTAACGGCCTCCCGCCGATCCGACCAGATCACGGCGCCGTCGGAGGTCCGCATGAGCGCCCCTTCTACCTGCGCCGTCGCATGCTTCAAAACCCCATGGCGCGGCTGATCTGCATCCGTAACCGTCACTGTATCTTCGGTCAAATCAAGATCCACGACGCGGCTGGCAAAAACGTAGTCCACATCCAGCGACCTACCAAGCTCTTTTACAAGCTCATTATCAAGTTTTCCGCCGACTCTCCAGAGATCGCGCGGTTGCACGTCCATCAGCAGCATCGCCGCGGCGACATGATCCGGGTCTATCTGTTCCGTTACCGGGGTAAGCTCCGGCTGAAAGAGCACGTCTCTCTGACGCACAAGAGCTGGAAGCGGGACGGGCTGTGGCTCGGAGCTTCCGTCGATCGTTTTTTCGTCTTCAGACGGGACTGCCGCCGGCAGGATCGCCACCGAACTTGTTCGCGCGAATAGCGCTTCTTCCCCGGTCATGAGAAAATGCACGATCTCTTTGGCAATGCCATCTGCCGCGGCTGCCAGCAACTGCAGGTCGGTCTTCTGGAATCCTCTTTGAAACAGCGTCATACCAGTTCGAGCCTGGCCAAATGCGTAGAATGCCGGGGGCGCGGTGCGGTTGCCACTTCTGTCCAACTTCGCTTTGACACGCAGCCATACGCGCCGCTCCACGCCTGCCCGCACGCCAAATCGGTCGATGCCTAGGTGAAGCGCGGCGTCAGAGTTCGATTTGCTGGAGGCGCCTTCGGATGCGTCGGAGTTTCCGGCCGATACGGAGAGTTCTTGTTGAAGAATCGAAAGCCCTGGAATAACTCCCAGACGCGACATCAGCGCATCCATAACCGCCGCTCGCGCCTGGTCCCGGAGGCTTGCCCGCCGATCCAGGACGCGCATCTGTTGCTGCCAAACTTTCAGCCTTCGTTTATCGGCCGAGCCGGGTATTGGAGCACGAGGAGGATCGGCGGGCAAGAGCGACGAAACAGGCTCAACCCTGAGCGTTCGAACGTATGCCAACGGGGATACTGGGTCGCGGGATTCGTGTTTCGCCGAAACGGCCTGACCCAATGCGGATCGAGCGCAAGCAGCCAGAACGATTAGCCCGAACACTTCGCGAGCGCCCATGCTACTTCATCTTTCGGAGGATACGGCAAGCCATTCCCTCACGCTGCAAGCTATTGACAGCGGCTGAGGGGAAACAGTATACTCTAGCACGTTCGCCATAGTCCCGTTTATTCCTTCTCCCGCCCGGGTATTTTTGGGCGCAGGTGCGAACTGCTCATCCCAAATCTGTGCGAGGACAATGAACATGGAGCCGGAATCGAGGGAGCTTTTGACGGTGGAACAGGCGGCGGATTACTTGCAGGTTAGCCAGTCGAGCATCCGATCTTACATCCGGCAGGGCATGTTGAAGGCTTTTCGGATCGCGGGAAAACGAAAAGTGCTGATTCCTCGCGCTGAGCTGCTTGGCCTCCTCGAGCCCGCGCGCGGCAACGGCAACTTCCCTCTCAGTTTGGATGGGGGCGGCGAGTAGCGTGCGCGAAGAGCTCGCCGAGCTCTGGCGGTTTCGCGGTCTGCTCCTGGTTCTCGTAAAACGAGATCTCAAAGTCCGCTACAAGAACTCCCGCCTGGGCTTCCTCTGGTCCATCGCTCCGCCGTTGATGCAGGTCATCGTTATCACCTTCGTCTTCAAGCAGGCAACCCAGTTCGCCGCGGACTTTCCCAGCTACTCGGCATTCGTGCTCGTGGCGATGATTCCGTGGACCTACTTTCAAACCGCAATCCTCGACTCCAGCCAATCAATCCTGATGATGTTCGGCGTGATCCGAAAGGTCTATCTCCCGCGTGAGATTATTCCCCTGGCGGCCGCCATCAGTAATTTCATCCATTTTCTGCTCTCTTGGCTGGTCTTCCTGGTCTACTGGTGGGTTATCCGCCGTGAAGCGATCCCTGCCACGACGCTGCTCTTTCCGTATCTATTGTTGGTCCAGTTCATGCTCGTGACGGGATTGTCGCTCCTGATTTCTTGCCTCAACGTTTTTTACGAGGACGTGAAATATATCTTAACGATCCTGATGAGCCTGGGACTATTCTTGCTGCCGATCGTTTATCTCGTGGAACAGACAAATTCTCCCACTGCTCGTCATGGATGGTACCATCCGGCAGTCATATTCCATTACCGCTTTAACCCGTTGAGCGCTTTGATCACCGGTTATCGCAAGGCGCTCTTGGAGGCTCCGGCAACATCGGCCCTGAAGGGCGTGCGCGCCTATCCTCTGGACTGGCCCGCACTAGGACTGGCGGGCGCGTCCTCGTTCCTGATCCTGATCGGATGCTATTGGTACTTCAATCAGCGCAAATGGCAATTTGTGGAAAGGCCATAGCAATAGGAGTGTTGAGTGTTGAGTGTTGAGTGTTAGGTATTGAGACAGATGTAGCTTGCTGGAATCTCAACACTTAACACTCAACACTTACTACTCTGCGATCAATACCCATCATGCAAGATTCATGTGCCCTCAGAATTACCAACCTCCACAAGACTTTCGTGGTTCAGCACCGCGCAACAGGAACGCTTAAGCGCGCGCTCCTCAACATCCTCGTCAAGTCGCCACGCGAGAGTCGGGAAGCGCTTCGCGGCGTGACTTTGGAGATTCCCTTTGGCGAAACCGTGGCGCTGATCGGACGCAACGGCTCGGGCAAGTCAACCCTTCTGTCCTTAATCGCGCGAGTGTATAAACCAACTTCAGGGACCATTGAAAGGAACGGCACGATCGCCCCGCTCCTCGAGCTTGGCGCGGGGTTTCATCCGGAGCTGACCGGCATCGAAAACCTGGAGCTTTATGGCGCGATCCTCGGAATGACCCAGAAGGAGATAGAGAGCAAGATGGATTCCATCGTCTCTTTCGCGTTCGACAGCCCGGACTTGCGGGAAAAGATCGACGTTCCTTTGAGAAATTATTCCGACGGCATGAAGATGCGGCTCGGCTTTTCAGTCGCTATTCACACGGATCCCGATATCCTCATCGTGGACGAGGTCCTGGCCGTGGGGGACGAGGCGTTCCAGCACAAGTGCTTCCGGAAGATCCAGGAGTTCCAAGAGATGGGCAAGACAATTGTTTTCGTCTCACACGACATGCACGTCGTGCGGCAAGTCGCTCACCGGGTGATCTGGCTGCACCACGGGCATGTCAAGATGGATGGCGGCATAAACGACGTTGTCGACGCCTACGTGGCGGCGGCGGACCTGCCCGATTATGGAGAAACGGAAGCCGTGAAGTAAGTCCGGATCCGGAATGGCCTATTCGCGTTACTCACTCCACGCTTTGCATTTTCCCGAGATCGTGCCAATCGTCGTCTCCGCGCCCCGCGTTGCGATACCAGTGGTGCATCAAGTCGCTGCCCTTATCCGGGATAAAAGCCTGGAGCCCTCCATTATTGTTGGTTCCTGTCTTCGATTCGTTGCCGGAGATCTTAACGACGATCGTCCCTTCCGTATCCTTTACATTCGCATGGCCAAGAACCCTGAATCTACTCTCGAAACCATCGGGATACCGCTCGATCCACATGTTGTTGCTGACGCGCAGCCAGTATCGCTTGCCGGGCTGCGGCGTACCCCGGTACTCGAAACAATAGAAGTTTGGAACCTTGGTATTAAGCTGCTCCCTATTGAGCGGGGAAATTAATTCCTGCCGATTTCGTGACGCCGGCCTGGAACCGGCCTCGGCGATAACGGGCACCTGCGCTGCAATAAATGCTCCAGTAATCCAGATGAGTGCGACGAAGTGGTTCTCGTTCATTTGGGGTCCTCTCTTCCTTGCTTGAACGAATGGTGTTCGGATGTACCTGTAGAATTCTTAGCCGCAGAAATATGAAGATCACCGAGTGTGTACGTTTGGACGTTAGATTGGCGCTACAGGTTACTTTTCAACTGCCGGGGGTCCCCACGCACAGGAACTTCAATTACAGAGAACAATCGGTTCGAGTATTCTCGTTCCGACTTCGTGCAGCGTGCGCACAGTTCCTGCCGTTCTTACGCCGGGGCTTTGCAGATTTGACTTCTTATCCACGGGCGCCAGTTGCGCGATCGGTCGCCGCGCTCAATAGGCGCCAAATGCGGTCTAGCCAATCCTTGTGTTCCGGCTTCATCAAGCAAGAGCGAAGGCACGTGATCTGCGGCTGGTCGAATTGAATTGCGCCTCGTCCCGCGAACAGATTTGCCGGAAGAGTTGCCAGAGCGATATGCAGGCCGGACTTTGCGGATTCATCAAAGACGAGGCGCGCCAGACGCGAAGACTCTGTTGCGGTCGGCGACCTAATCGCCCAGACGACGATATCCAGCTCGGGCGGGAACGTCGTGACGAACCGGGGGTCGTCTTCCAGCCGGCCATACAGATCGAGCGCTGCGGATCGGCAGATTCCAAGGCTCGCGGCGAAATCCCCGCCGGAAACCAGAGGGAACATCTTCTGAGTCGCCCACAGCGCCACGGCCGAGGCGCCTGGCCGCGAGCACTCCAGGCTGATCTCACCCAGGTGGAGCTCCTCTGAAGTGAAATAGCAGTACGGCGAGTCGTGCTTGTAGATTCGGCCCGCCGATGAGTCCTTGAACAGCACGCAGCCACAGCCGTAGGGCTGTAGACCGTGCTTGTGCGGATCTATTACGATGGAATCGGCCTCTCCGATCCGGCTGAACGCCTCATGGGTATCCGGCTCAAGGTTCGATGCCAGGGTAAAGTAGCCGCCGTAGGCCGCGTCGACGTGAATGCGGAAGCCGTATTTGCCGCTAAGTCGAAGGATTTCGGGCAGCGGATCGACCGAGCCTGTGGCGGTCGTGCCGAGCGTCGCGACGACCGTTCCGACCTCCTTGTGTTGGACGAGGCGCTCGAGCTGTTGGATATCCATTCGGGCGTGAGGATCGACGGGTACCTCGTGAAACGGAACTCCCAGAACGCCGCACAGCCGCCTGTGCGAATAGTGCGCTTGAGCGCTTGCGGCGATCCCCATTTCCGGTACCAACTCCCGCGCCACCCAGAGCGCCTCAAGGTTGGCCATCGTTCCGCCGCCGCATAGGTGTCCCAAATAAGTGTCCCAGCCGAACATCCTTGCAATCTCTGCGACGGCCTCTTTCTCCATGGCGGAGCTCGCCCGGCCGCCGTCGAGCGCGTGGTTGTTCGGATTCAGGTGCAGGGCCAGCGAATAGGCCAGTCGCGCAATGGGATGCGGAGGTTTGAGCATCTGGCCGGCATAGAGAGGATGCGGAAAAGGAAAGATGTCCTTCAGACGCGCTGCTACGCCGGAGAGCGTTTGTCGAAGCGCTTCCCGATCGATCTCCGGATCAAACGCGGGAAGCGACTCGAAACCCTGGTTCAGGACCTGCAGCGCGTCGGAGAGAATTGCGGTAGATTCCCATTCCAGCATTCGTATTCAGTCCCTCGTTCAATTCGGCAAGGCCGGCACTTTCGAAGAGACTCAAAACCACAAACGCCCTGCCGATGAATCTATTCGCCAGGGTGATCCAAAAGTCTTCCGTGAAGTCAGACGGCGGCGGGCGCTAATGCGGGGATCGGCTGTCCGGAACGCGCGGTTATCTGGGCGTACCAATTGGTGAACGGCAGGTCGGAGGGGGCGGTTACTTCTTCAAATACCTGGCGGCATAGATTCTGGAACCGCGGATAAATCTGGCGCTTCCATATGGGGGCGCTCGCGCTCAGCGGACACTCGTGCAGATTGCCGAAAGCGTATTCGCGTGAAAATCCGTATTCTATTGGGACAACCATGCCGTCCGCTTCGATCACCAGGGGAGAGACCAGGGCCGCCAGTGGGTTGTCAGGTCCATCGTCTCCCGGCTCGCCCGCAAACACCCAGTCGGGATCGTTGCGTAATCGGTCGCTGTTTAAGAGGTCGAGTTGAACGACCATTCGGCCGCCCGCCATCTCCTGGACGCGTTCCGATTCCAAGTAAGCATATGCTGACTCGACGGCATCGGGCTCGTCGTTCAATAGGGTTTCTTTGGCGCGGCCTGCGACCTCGAGAGGATGGATCTGCAGCAGTTTGGCGCCCTGTTCCAGAGCGAATTTCGCCACCCAGTCCAGCTCGTGCAAGTTGTGGACCGTTAGCGTGAAGATGAATCCAAATGGAATGCCGGAGATCCGAACGCCTTCCAGCCGCGATGCCATGGTATCGAACGCCCGCGGGTCGGCGCGCATCCGGTTATGGGATTCGGGTATTCCGTCAAGGCTGATCGCGAGCAAGTCTGCCCGGCCCGTCAACATTTCCAGGCGACGCTGGTCAAGAAGCATTCCGTTGGAGGTAACGGTTGTCACCAGGCCGCATCGATGTGAGTGATCGAGGATCTCGCCGAGCGGTTGGTAGAGAATCGGTTCGCCGCCGGAGAAGCTGGCGACGGTGTAGCCTTCCGTGGCACAATCCGAGATTGCCTCGCAGAGGACCGCGGCGGGCAGGCTGCCGCGCTCCTCTGGGGAAGACGATGAATAGCAGTGCAGGCATCGAAGGTTGCACTGGCGTGTGGGGTGGATTTGCACGATGCGGTAGCAGTCGCCCGTCGGGCCCATTTCCGCTATCCCGTGATGTTGCCAGGCAGGTTCGTGAAGTTGATCAAGACTTCATCTGGAAATGGGATGCCCAGGGGAAATACCTCGCAGTTTAACTGGACTTCACGAATGTTGACCAGTTGCTGGATAACGCTTCCCGCCTGGTTGGGCGTGGTTCGGATGGTGCCAACGAGCACATCCGGCCTTGGAATTCCTCGCTTGAATGCCCGAACGAGCTTTGTATCCTTGGAGAACTGGATTTTGAGGAGCGATTTGAGCTCAGCCTGGGTGAGCTGCCCGTCTCGGCCAAGCCACTGCTCGAGGACCTTGTCGGAGCCGCGGTCGGCAACCACCGCCGAGCCCGTGGTTACCGTTTCTTTAGTCGCCGTCGTTGCCATTGTAACTTCCTCCTTTGGCATTTCGCAGATCCAGAAAAAAAGTTCTTCTGAGAGTCGCGATGGAAACTAGCTTTGTCTCTTGATTATTCACTGCAAGATTCGTGCCAACTTGGTTAATGGCGGAGTTCAATTTCATAATCGTTAAGTAACAGTTCACGATCCGTGGGGTAGGGGTGAAGCATTCGGGCTAGCGGTTGGCGGGTTCCAATACATTATGTCGTCCGAATGCTTCACCCCTACGCGCGACCGATCAGCGTTTTACACGAATTGTGAACACTTACATCGTTAATGTTTCGGTTGACATGATGCTTGAAGGAGGGGTATCCTTGAAACCGATCAACTGAATACAGGACTTCTTGCCGAAGACAGCCGGTGTCCTTAGGGACTTAATCTCCGAACGTGGGAGGCCCGCCGAGGGAAGGGACGGTTCAGATAACTTCTGAAACCAATCGGGCGCGCGAGCGCGCCCGAACCCGGGAACCCCGCTGTCTGGCGGTGGTTCCTTTTTTGGTGCGTGATCACGGATCATGCTAAGGAGGTGAGAATCCAAATGCGTACGAAAGATCCGCGCCCGGATAAGGTTGAAACCGTCGCCGAATTGCAGAGTGCGTTCGGCGGGTCGAAAGGCGCGATCCTGACGGAATATCGAGGATTGACCGTGGCTGAGATCACAACTTTGCGTAAGCGGCTTCGTTCCTGCGGCGGG
>JBGPOG010000136.1:0-9072 GCA_041487935.1 Chthonomonadia bacterium
AACGATCGCAACTTGAGCGCCATCGCGAATTGACGTGCAGCCCCCGTCATCCCGTAGGGATCTGTTTTTGACCTTGGCACTTGCATGTGCCGATTGCAAGTCTTCAACCTCGATAAGTCGTCAAATCCGCCGAAGGGCGTGTTGGAGGTAAAAATATGATCGCGAACGCTCACAGACTGTACGTGACTCTGCACCAGCTCTCCAGCTTCACAGATATGCTCGAAGCCACGCACCACCACGCCAAAGAAAAGAACGACCTCACCCTCTTCCCCCTCGTCTCAGAAGGCTGCACCCACATAATCTGCGAGCTAAACGCCGTAATCCGCGAATACTTGCAAGCGCACCCCAAATGCTCTCGTGAAAACGTAAGCTCCTGGCCTCCGGACCGCGAATGAGAGTTCCGCACGAAATTCAGGCGGATCTCAGATCGAAGATTCTATCGGCAGACCGGACTTTCACCTTTAAGCCTACACCTTGAGGATCGTATGTAATCCGCCATCGATCAATTACGTCGCGTCCGAGGAGTGAAGGCACGTCTTCCATTTCGGGGTCATATTGCATTACATCGATTTCAAGATCATACGCGTAGAGTTCGACACCAGGGTCGTTGAACACTAAGACGGCGCGCTCTACATAGCAATGAACCGTTCCGCCGATTCCGCCACACTCTCGGTCCCCCTGCAACTGGTCGTACTGAATTCCCAGCCTTCGGCCATCTACAGGCATGATAATGGAACTGTCCGCTCCGGTATCCAGAAGAAATGAAATATCACCCGCGACATTTAGCCTGGGCAAAAATAACCGGCCCGCTATGTAGGGTCGGTGTGAAGTGCGCCCGAACCTGCCGATTAGCATCTACAGAATCATCCTGCGCAGATTGCGATCGATGAGTCTAATTACTACGCGCTCTCTCGGCAAACCCAACGTGTCTATGTTGGCTAGAAGTTGTCTCAAGCTTCGCGCATCAGTTTTCACGTCGCCATCGTAGACGGCGATCCATCGTTTTGGATACTTCGCGATAAGGCTGACGCGCCTCGATGAAAGTATTATGCTATCCTTCTGAAAAGCCTGCAATTCAACATCCAATTGCTTCGGGTCGCCAATGATCTCCTCGATTGTCGCATTTGATTTATTCATGGCACTTTGCCCTTCAGTCCACTTATGCGTCCGGGTTCGACAGCCGCCCGGCCCTTTTCCTGCATTCGGTCCGGGTATTTCTCATATTCAGCTTCGAAGGGTCGATGCTCAACTTCAATGACGTCTTTCAGACCTTGCTCGCTTGTCAATTAAGGCATCACATCACTAGTATATCACGCTAGAATTCGTGTGGCCGCAAGGAGTTTTGGCTGTAACACAGGATCGAGAATGCCCATGAATTGTACGTCACCCTACATCAGCTCTCCAGCCGCACCGAAATGCTTGTAGCCACGCACCGCCACGCCAAAGAAAACAACTACTTCGCCCTCTTCCCCCTCGTCTCAGAAGGCTGCATCCACAAAATCCGCGAGCTAAACGCCGAAATTCGTGAGTACCTGCAAGCGCATGCCGAAGACGCGAACGCCCCAACCGCCCCTACCGCAAGTACACCCAACAGAATAAAGTGCTGATTTCGAGTGTGGGCCCAAACCTCGCTACGTCGCGTATCCATCGGGTATGTATCGCGATAAAATAATCTGCACGGGCGTCCTCGCCCTCCCACATCACGGCGCAGTGTCGATTGGGATCGCGACGCACCATCCTACGACATCGCCACCCCGCAGGAATACCTGGCAACCTCACCGAAACGTAGCCTGAGCGCTCGGTTACGACCACGCAGCAGGAAACCGGGCCGTTTCATGGTAATCCAATAATCCGAAAAATCATGGTTCAAGACGCGCAGTCAAGTCACGGTTCAGACAACGCGGAAGTCAATGATTGAATACCCACATTCAGACCTGACCGGCAAGATCATCGGCTGCGCCATGGAAGTGCACCGCGTGTTGGGCAACGGCTTCCAGGAAGTCATCTACCAGCGGGCGCTAGCCATTGAAATGGCCCGCCAGGGCCTGCAGTTCACCCGCGAGCACGAGATGCCAGTCCATTACAAGGGCGAGGACATCGGCGCCCGTCGCGTCGATTTCTTTGTCGAAGGAGTCGTGATGGTCGAGATCAAAGCCCTAATCCAGCTAGAAGACGTCCATCTGGCACAGGCGAAGAATTACCTGGAAGCCTATGGACTGGAGATCGGTCTGCTAATCAACTTCGGCGCGCGCAGCCTGCAATTCAAGCGAGTGATGAGGAAGATGTCTGAACCATGATTCAAACATTGTCTGAACCATGATTCTTCGGATTTCCTGATTGCCAGGATTGGAGCGTGCCGTTTCATGGAAATCCGATAATCAAGAAAATCATGGTTCAGATATGTGACCATGCCGTTTCATGATAATCCCAAAATCAAGATAATCATGGTTCAGACAGTCTTCGAACCATGAGTCATCAGATTTCCTGATTGCCATGATTAGACCGTGCCGTTTCATGGAAATCCGATAATCAAGAAAATCATGGTTCAGACAAGGACCAGCACCCCCTCCAGCCCAACCCCCAATCTCCCGAAATATGCTATAATTCATTACCTTTTTCACAAACTCCAAAACGCATCGCAGCGTGATATTCCTCGCACTCGTTGCGTATGAAAACTAGGTATGATCCCGAAGTTCATTACGAACGCCCCCTGCCCAACCCTTTTAAAGCAGGAATTGGTACAAATAAACTCCCCCTTTAGGGGGCGGGGGGGCAATACTTACAACCATGCCGGGGAGGCAGATTTATGAGTTCGCAGACAGCGACGTCTACCACGGACGTCGTCCTCCGACTCGTCGGCGAGTCGGGAGAGGGCACCGTCAGCCTCGGTGACCTCACCGTTCAGATGTTCACCCAGATGGGCCTGGACATCCTGACGTTCCAAACGTTCCCCGCCGAAATCAAGGGCGGAACGGTCCTCTACCAGATCCGCGCGAAGTCGGGCCGCCCCCTCTCGCACGGCGATTACGCGGATGTGGTGGTCGCCCTGAACGACGAAGGCTTCGATCTCTTCGGCGACGTGCTCAAGGAAGACGGCATCCTCCTCTACGACTCGGACGTTTTCCATCCCGATCCCGAACCCGGCCGCACCGATTACGCGCTCCCGATTACCACGCTCGCCAAAGCCGAGAAAGAAGCCGTCCGCCACGAGATCGAGGGCGAGCAGCTCAAGCGCCTCCCGCCGCCCAAAAATATCGTGGGCCTCGGAGCGCTCATGCGGCTTCTCAACGCTCCGCTGGACCCGGCTGAGAAATATATCACAGACTTGTTCATTCGCAAGGGCGAAGCCATCGTCCGCATGAACATCTCCGCGCTCCACACCGGCGCAAAGCACGTGGAAGCGCAGATCGACAACGCCAAGCGGCTGCCGCGGGTCTTCCCGGTCGAGCGCGATCGCGACAGAATCCGCGTCAACGGCAACCAGATGCTCTCCATGGGCGCCATCGCCGCCGGGATGCGCTTCTACGCCGGCTACCCGATCACCCCGGCATCTGAGATCATGGAATTCCTGGCCAAGGACCTGCCGCAATTCGGCGGCGACGTAATCCAGGCCGAAGACGAGATTGCCGCGCTCGGCATGTGCCTGGGCGCGAGCTACGCGGGCAAGAAGGTAATGACCGCCTCTTCCGGACCGGGAATCAGCCTGATGGTCGAGCAGATCAACCTCGCCGGCCAGGCCGAGCTGCCGGTCGTGATCGTCGACGTTCAGCGAGGCGGAGCCTCCACCGGAATGCCGACCAAGACCAGCCAGGGCGACCTGAACCTCGCCATCTACGGCGTCCACAACGAATCGCCGCGCATCGTGATCACGCCCACCAGTGTGGACGACATCTTCTGGACCACCATCGATGCCTTCAACCTGGCCGAGCGTTACCAGTGCCCCGTGCTGCTGCTCAGCGAGCAGGCGCTCGCAAGCCGCATCACCACCATTACGCCGCCCGACTTGAGCAAGGTCAAGGTCATCAACCGCGACCTCGCCACCCCGGAAGAGCGCGAAGCCGGCTTCCTGCGCTACAAAGATACCGAGACCGGCATCAGCCCGATGGCGATCCCCGGCATGAGCAAGGGAGTCTATACGAATACCGGCATCGAGCATGACGAATCCGGCGACCCCGGCTACACCCCGCAGCTCGCCATGAAAATGAAACGCAAGCGCTTCCGCAAATTCGACACGCTCATCAAGGAGCGCGGAGCCGATTTCGTGCGCTACTGGGGCGAGCCTGGCGAAGCAGAGGTCGGAGTGATCGCATTCGGCTCGACCGAGGGCGCCATCCGCGAAGCCACCGAGCGCGCCAGAGCGGAGGGCTACAAAGTCGCGCACCTGCACGTAAGGCTGATCAATCCGCTCCCGGTTCAGCAAATCAACGAATTCGCCGCGCGCTGCCGGCATCTGCTGGTCCCTGAGCTGAATTTCAGCGGCCAATTCGCCAACTGGCTAAGGGTAAACACCGACCTGAAGTTCGCAACCTATCACAAAGACGAAGGCGTCCCCTTCATCCCGAACGAAATCTACCAGCAGATAACGGCGCTGGCTGGTCGCTAGAGAATCGTTCTCGTCCTCGTCGTCGTGCTCGTCCTCGGTCTTTAACGACCGAGTTCGACGACGAGCACGACGACGACGAAAGAATTCGATCACAGAGACGATAATGCTTCTCGATCATTTTCATCCGCCGTTGAAGCCATTGCGGCAATGGAATTCATTCCATCACGCTTGGTGCACAAATATGGCGGCTAGTCTCAACCACATAATGCCGGAGGGGTATTTTGCCGAGAACAACATCCACTTCGGAATAGAGGTGGATGTGGCTGGCCTTGCAATAGCACATTCGGTAAAGGAATCCAGATCCGCATATGCGCTACCGCCTCCAACGCAGACGCTTCCTGTCACGATCATATCGGATGTCGTGGAAGTCCTCGTGTACCGTAGTTTAGGAGGGCCAACATTAGTTGCAGCGATCGAATTGGTCAGCCCGGCTAATAAAGACCGACCGGCCAGCCGAGATGCATTCGTCTCAAAATGCGCATCATTGGTCCAACAAGGCATCGGGCTGGTAGTTATAGACATAGTCACTGAGCGGAAGGCGAATCTTCATAACGAGCTGCTGTTCCGCCTAGCGCCGCCGGAATGGATCCCAATCGAATCAGCGTTGTATACTTCGGCGTATCATTTGATCGATCGAGACGGCAATCCTGCACTAGAGACATGGCAGGAATCGCTGGCGCTCGGCAAGCCGATGCCGACGATGCCTTTATTCATTGGAGATGGAGAATTTGTCCCGGTCGATCTAAACGCAACGTATGCAAAAACCTGTATTGGCTTGAAGATTCCAGGAGCAATCGTTAACGAGATGGAAATCTCGGGCGCGCGATAGCCGCCCGCGAGAATGGAGACTGAATTTATGGCAATCGAAGCGCCCACGCAGACGTGGGCTCCTAAAGATTATAAAAGCAACCTGAAACCGATCTGGTGCGCGGGATGTGGCGACTTCGGCGTGCTCAACGCCCTCTACAAAGCCATGTCCATGTGCAATCTCGACCCCGAGAACACGGTCGTTGTCTCCGGTATCGGCTGCTCTTCGCGGCTGCCGGGCTTCGTTGCCTCCTACGGGTTCCACGGAGTGCACGGCCGCGCCCTGCCGATTGCCACCGGCATTAAAGCGGCCCGGCCTGAGTTGAACGTGATCGTCGTCGGCGGCGACGGCGACGGTTACTCCATCGGCGCCGGCCACCTCCCGCACTGCGCCCGCCGCAATCCGGATATCACCTATTTGATCATGAACAACAACACCTACGGACTCACAAAGGGCCAGGTGTCGCCCACCAGCATGGTCCCGCTGGCATCGGTCGGCGCGAAGATCGACCCAAAGCGCTGGAAGACCACGCCCTACGGCATGATGGAAGATCCCATCAACCCGATCGCGCAGGCCATCGCCTGGGACGTGAGCTTCGTCGCCCGAGGCTTCAGCTACAAACCCAACGACCTGGCCAACATCCTTGCCGAAGCCATCCGGCACAAAGGCTTCGCCCTCATCGACGCCTTCAGCCCCTGCCCCACCTTCAACCAGGATCAAAACGATGATTTCTATAAGGACCGGGTTTACGACGTCCCGGCGGATCATGACGTAACCGACCGTGTGAAGGCATTCGAGCTGGCCCTGAAGAGCGATGGCTACCCGATCGGTCTGATCTACAAGCGAGAAGGCAAACATAGCCTGCTGGACGAGCAAGCCGCGCTGCGGGCGCGGTTCCCGCAGGACAAGGTCACGACCGTGGATACGCTTTTCGCGAGGTTCCTGTAGTTGGTTTGAGGTTTAACCGCAGAGGACGCAGAGGTTAGCAGAGGGAAGCCATGTCGCATCTAGTTCAATTATGCATGATCTCACAAAATCTGCGCATATCTGTGCAATTTGCGGTACAGGAACCTGTTTTGTAGTGAAGAACGTAAGCCCGGCGGTTTCTGTCCGCCGGGCCTGTTTCTTCTTTGCATGCTGCGATTTTGTCGGGCTCGATTGTATTTACCCGTCTTTCCTGTTGCACCGGTATCCGCGCTCACCAGCTTGAACTCGGCAATTTCTCTGTGTGTGCTTGAGGTATCGACTGTGAATGTCCCCGTCTCCATGCCGCCTAAACCTCTTAGTGTGAGTGTTAGAGCCTTGGCTGGATCGGTCCCAGCGCCCGTGCGAGTCAGATTGACCAGGTAGTTTCCGTCCTGCCCCTTATAGTCGCCGGCATACTTGATCGTCGTCCCAACGACCGGAGAGTATTCTGCAGATGCGATTCCGTTATGGAAAAGATGAAGCGCAAAGCTCACGTCTTGCGACTTGAGCTTCCCCTCGTAACGCTCAAATTCGGTGGCTGCTGTGCCCGACACGCTTGAATCGTTCGGTGTTGAGCCGCGGCCGGACGCAGGCTTTGCCGGGCCTGAAGGAGATGCAAAAAATCCTTTGTTTCTCTTCTGAACCTTTGCCGCTGGCGCGCCTCCTTGCCTGTTTCCCGCGGCAGGCGCTTTGGCAGGAGCATCCGCGAACGTCAAGATTGCGGGGTTTTTGGAAGTTTGCGAAGGTGATCCTGTACCGCCTCCGCCATTTCCGGTTTACCGGCAATCGCATAGATTCGTACGAGGAGCTTGAGGGCGCGGCGGTCGTCCTGGCGCTGCCTGAGAACACCCTGGACGTAGCGCAGGGAATCGGTCAGATTACCGTCCTCCAATTCGGCCTCCGCAAGCTGAAGGGTTATCTCAACGTTGCCGGGATCGATATCTGCACGTTTCATCAACATACGGAGGCGTTCGGCGCGCTGCACCAGTCGCGACGAGGCGGCTTCCATGGCTGCTGCGTTTCTCCGATCCCCGGAGCTTCGATACGCGACGGCCAGATTGTGGGCGACCTGAACCAGGCGGGGATTTAGCAGCCAGGCTTTCGACAGAACGTCTCTCGCTTCTCTCGCTCGGCCGGTTTCCACTAATAGGCGGCCCCACTCACTATAGATCTCCGCGTCGTCCGGCTGAAGCCTGGCCGCTTCCTCGAACTGTTTCAAAGCCGCCGCAATTCTATCCGGCGCGCGCTTACCGTGGGCATATGTCCAACCTAAGAGGTAGTGCGCTTTCGCATTATTGGCGTCTTGCTGCAGCACAGTCTGAAGCGATCGCTCCGCGCCTTCCAGGTCGGAGACATCGATATACGCTTGCGCAAGGATTATCCGGAAATATGAGTCTCGCGGCTCGAGCTTGCACGCTCGCTCCAGCTCGGCCAGTCCCGGTTTCATCTGGTGCTCGGACAGGAGCATGACGCCCAGGATATTGTGAGCCAGGCCGCAGTTCGGCTCGGCTTGAACCGCCAATTTCGCGTTTTGCCGAGCCTCGCCCTGCTCGTTCAGCAGCGCAAAGGATTTTGCAAGGTTGCAGTAGATGTGCGGACCGCCAGGATCGATCGCCGCAAGCTGCCCGTAGATACGCGATGCGAGATCGGGGCGATCCGCTTTGTTGAGAAGGTAGGAACCAATTTTGCGATACGGCTCCGGAAAGTCCGGATCGGATCGACTTGCAATACGCCATTCGGAGAGCGCGCTTTCCATATTCCCTTTACGGGCATAAGTTTCCCCGGCCCGCAGATGGGCGGCAGCCCGGCGGCGGATGAGCCAGGGCGGCAGATTGACCCAGAGGGATATTCCCGTGAGTACGAGAATCACACCGGTGAATAAGAACTTGCGTCGTGCTTTCATCGACTGTTCACTCGTTGATCCAGAGGTTGGCGGTCAGCGCTGTGCCGCTCAACGATTTCGTGCGGGGATCGATTTTGGCCCCGTTGCCTTCCGTACACAAATAGAACTTTCGGGACGGAAGCGAACGTACAGTCTCTTCAATACCGCTCGGCCACCGAACTCTGACCGAGTCGATCCGGTCTGCCGGTCCCAGCCCAAATGTGACCCGTTGATCGCTGTGCGAGGCATAGCTCGAACCCGAGCGCACCTCGGCATATTGGCTGAGCTTGCCGCAGGCCACCCAGACCTTCGCTCCAATTCCATCGCGATTACTTTTCGTTCCTTCAAAGCGAAACGTAATCCATGAATTGCTGGTTTGGATTTCGTTCCGGAACAACTGGGCGTCCATATTATGGTTATTCGCAAGGATGTCGGGGCGTCCGTCATTATCGAAGTCGCCGATGGCCAATCCCCTCGTTACGGAGGGTTCAGCCAGATCACCAAGGTGGATTGGATCTTCGACAAAAGTGGCATCGCGCTGGTTATGAAAAAGCTGTTTCGGTTCTCTGTACGCGATTCCCTTGCTGTACATTTCAACGTCGTCATTGACGTGCCCGTTGCCGATGATCGCGTCCTTGTACCCATCCAAGTCGTAATCTACAAGCTCACACCCCCAGCCCAGCACTAGCTGGGTGGTGGTCCCTATCCCGGACGAATAAGTGGTGTTTTCAAACCTCATCCCGTCGCGGTTCCTGAAAACGACTTTGGGTTGATTCGAGAAGTTCGTTACCAGCAGATCTTCGCGCCCATCGT
>JBGPOG010000137.1:0-9063 GCA_041487935.1 Chthonomonadia bacterium
CAGGATCGATTCTGGATGCTCTGGGATTGAATTCGGATGACTGCCGGTAGGCGCTGGAGGTCAAGATCAGTCGGTGGAGGCGCTTGAGTGACCAGGCAGAAGTTTTGAAGTGTGGAAGTGTGGAGGTGTGTAAGTATGGAAGTGTGGAGGTGTGGGAGTGAGCTACTAGCGACTTGTTCTCCACACTTCCATACTTCCATACCTCCACACTCGGATTCATGAATTCGGCGGCGAGCCAATCCAATAACTCCCTGTTCGCCGGCTTCTCGCCCGTGTTTCCGAAATCACTCGGCGTGCCAACAATGCCCCTTCCAAAATGGTAGTGCCACACCCGATTAGCCATGACGCGGGCTGTGAGCGGGTTTTCCGGCGAGGCGAGCCAGTTTGCGAGGGCGGAGCGTCGCCCTGTGGATTCTGAAGGATGAAGGATGAAGGATGAAGGATGAATAACGGCTGCGCTCAATCGATTGGATGGATTTTGCGCTGCGTTACCACATATGGTTGGGAAGCCGGGTTGGACCTCATCTTTGAAGGCGTTGTAGACCCCGACAGCCAGCGTGTAGGTCTTGGGAGCTTCGGGGCCGAGGTCGGTTATTCCGAGTGCGGCTGGAACGGGACCGGGATCTAGCGTTTTGAACGCGGTTAGTTGTTTGTTTAGCTCGACCCAGCGCGTACGGTCTTCCGGCTTCATCTGCTTTTCCATGTCCGCCGTGGCGACGCGGAAATAGGGCTCGGCCTTGTGGAAGAGGAACCAATCCATGGCGGTCCGTTCTTTGGCAGGCTTGTTGACCGCGTTCTGGACCTCCTTGGGAAATTTGACAAAACTGACGTTCGCCAGCTTCTTGCGGATCGGCTCTTCGATTGAGGCGAGCCGAGCGTGAATATCTTTCGTTTTCTCCTGCCATTCCTGCTGCCGCCGATCGTAATCCGCCCGCTTCGCCGAGGGGATGAGCGGCAGATCGTCTCGCGGCCGGACGGCGGCAAAATACGCTTGCAGCCGATAGTAATCCTTCTGCGGAATCGGATCGTACTTGTGATCGTGGCAGCGGGCGCAGCCCCACGTCAAGCCAAGGACCGTCGAGCCGACCGTGTCCGTGATGTCGTTCAAAATCTCCTGGCGGCGCTGCAGCAGGTTCCTTGCGTTGCTCTCATCCGGCCAGTGGCGGCAGAAGCCTGTGGCGATCAGTGCGTCGGGATCGTCCGGCCAGAGCTCGTCTCCCGCGATCTGCTCTTTGATAAAGCGGTCGTAAGGCTTGTCCTCGTTGAGCGATTTGATGACGTAGTCGCGGTATCGCCAGGCATTGGGCCGCATCTCGTCGCTTTTGAAGCCCTCGCTTTCGGCGTATCGCGCGAGGTCCAGCCAGTGGCGCGCCCAGCGCTCGCCATATTGCGGAGAGGCGAGGAGCCGGTCGATCAGCTTTTCGTAGGCATTTGGGGAGCGATTGCGCAAGAAAGAGTCGACCTCAACGGGAGACGGCGGGATCCCGACCAGGTCGAGATATACACGTCGGATCAGTGTGGCCTTATCCGCCCGCGGAGCGGGGTTCAGGCCTCTGGCTTCCAACTTTGCGAGAACAAATCTATCGATGGGGTTGCGCACCCAGGATTCGTTCTTCACATTCGGAATCGCCGGACGTGCGACGCGGTTGAACGGCCAGGGGCGATCGCTGATGAGCGCTAAGTCTGTGGGCCAGACCGCTCCCATGTCGATCCAGTTCTTGATGGCTTCGATCTGGCTCTTGGCCAGCTTTCGGGCCGGCGGCATCTGGATCTTTTCAAGGCCCGCAACAAGCCGGTAGAGCCGGCTCTTTTGCGCATTTCCGGGCACGATAGCAGGCCCGTGAAATCCGCCACTTATCAGTGTCGTCCGGCTGCGCAGGTCAAGTTTCGACGTCTTGAGCTGGCCGTGGCACTGGAGACACGTATTCTTGAATACCGGCAGGATGCTCTCTTTGAATAGCTTCGCGCCGTTTTCAGGCCGGGCAAGCGCAGGCGAACAGGCCGATAGGCAGGCTGCCGGCAACAAATACGCCGCCGCCGATAAATATGAACGAAAAGAAAAGAGATTCCGGATCATGCTTCCCTCCGAGCGGCGGGCCGAATATCTCCCTCCGCATGCGGATGTTTCGCGATCGATTAGACCAAAAGAGGTTATCACTAATTGGCCTGGTAGTCAAGTGGCGATCTGCGCAACCGGGCATAAATACTGCCATTAAATTTGTATTTGTTGCACAGTTAGTCCAGTTGGTCCCAGGAGACACGGATTTGGACCTTAGCTAATAAGAGTTGCAATGTCTTGGCGTCGTTACGGCTCGCCGGGATGGAATTCTCCAACGGACTTTATCCGAGTGCAAACAATGATTATCGACGCGAAAGCTGCAGGGAGACCGGCAGACTAATTGCGATTACCTCCTTTCGTCCGCTAAGTAATGACACTGCAGACTGGGCGAGGGTTCCATTTCTTGTTGGCGAGGTTCCTTCAACCCGCCTGATCTCTGCAAGAGCAACATAAGACCAATAACTGAGCCCGTCTGCACGGGAATTCGTTGACGCAACTTCGGCGCCAAAGTATAATGCGGACGAGGTCGAGGAACAAATCATGAAAGAGCCAGTGGGTGGCAGCATAGGAATGAGAATGAAGAGCTGCTCCGGATTCCGCATTCGCAGCTCTCAGGCAATCCAAATTTGTGTTAGCACGTTCGTTCTTATGCTCCTGGCTGCAGCGGAATGCGAGCGCCGGTGTATCGCCGACACTCCAGCGGGAAGCCATCCAACCGGCAAGCTTGAACTGGCGCCGGCGTCAGTTAGGAGGGCCTGGGTAATTCCGAACGGCAGGATTATTCAGCCTGTTGGCGCGCTTACGATGGTCGACAACTTCCCGCTCGGAATTACCTCCACGCCCGATGGCCGGCGCCTCCTTGTTGTAAGCAGTGGGGCGGGTAAGCAATCGATCAGCATCCTCGACGGCGGAACGATGCAGGTCATGCACAGCGAGCCAGTGAAGAGCGTGTTTCACGGTGCAGCCGTATCGCGCGACGGCGCCAAAGTATGGGTTTGCGGCGGCGGCGCTAATAACATTCAAGTCTTCAGTCTTAGAGCCGGAAAGCTTGCGCCTGCGGGTGTAATCCCCGTGCCCGGCTACCCGGCTTCGTGCAGAATATCTGCCGACGGCTCCAAACTCTATGTGACCTGCAATCTGGCCGGGCTCGTGAGAGTGCTGGATGTCCGGACCGATAAGATCATCGGCGAAATCCAGACGGGCATTTTCCCCTTCGGAATTGCGTTGACGCCGGATGGCGCCAAAGGCTATGTCTCAAACTGGTCGGACGGTACTGTGAGCGTTCTGGACTTGAAGGAAAGCAGGCCGGTCGCTACCCTCCAGGCGGGTGGTCTGCCGTGCGGAATCGTGTGCTCGCCGGATGGGAAGCACGTTTATGTGGCGAACGCCAACACGGATGAATTAACGGTGATCGATGCGACAAAGGATGTTGTCGAACGGACCGTCGGTCTTCACCCGTATCCGAAGGCGCCACATGGCGCGGCGCCGAACGGAATTCAAGTTTCGCCTGATGGGACGCGCTTATTCGTTACAATGGCGGGGATCAATGCGGTGGATGTATTGAGTCTTCCCGAGTGCCGCGTGATCCGCCAGATTCCCACGGCGTGGTACCCCACGGGCATCTTCGCGTCGAATAGCTCGCTGTACGTCGTCAATTCGAAGGGAGCAGGCAGCGGACCGAATAAGCACGGCGGCGATATCGGAACGATGATGCACGGAGCGGTCCAGAAGATCGACCTGAATTCCCAAGTCCCCGCTAGCGGAATTCAGGATGTCGCCCGGTTGAATGGGTATGCGGATAGGCTTAAAGGTGTATTCGCAAAGACTGCACCCATTGTCAATCGTCTATCGTCCATCGTCGGGCTGCCTTCGGGAATCAAGCACGTCGTGTTCATTGTCCGGGAAAACCGATCCTACGACCAGGTGCTGGGCGATCTCGGTTATGCGAACGGCGATCCGACTCTGACGATCTTCGGGGAACGGATCACGCCGAACCTCCATGCGCTGGCCCGGCGGTTTGCCATTGCCGACAACATGTACGGCGACGGCGAGGTAAGCGTACAGGGGCACCAATGGACGCTGGGCGCCAACTGCCCGGACTATGTGGAGAAGACCTGGCAGGCGTACTATTCTAGGCGCGGGCGGTTTGGCGATATCATTCCGGGTCCGGCGAGCTATCCGGCATTCGGGTACATGATGGATCACTGCGTTAGAAAAAACGTCTCGTGCAGGATGTATGGCGATTTCGTGCGACGAGAGCGCGGAGGGCGCCCGGTGGCGGAACTCGCGGATAAGGTTTGCGTCGCGTATACCGGTTGGAACCTGAATGTGCCGGACCAGGAGCGCGCCGCCGCCTGGCTGGAGGATTTCAGGGCCGGCAACTTCCCGAGGTTCTCTTATATCTGGCTTCCAAACGACCACACGGCCGCGACGAAACCTGGGATGCTCACCCCGAGGGCGATGGTCGCCGACAACGATTTGGCGACCGGAAGAGTCTTCGAGGCGATCTCACATCATCCGGAGTGGAAGGATACGGTTATCTTCCTAACCGAGGACGACACGCAGGATGGCCGCGACCACGTCGATGCGCATCGCAATATATTGCTGATCGCGAGCCCGTGGGTCAAGCCCGGGTCCGTCGCGACGCGGCATTACAGCTTTGGGAACATCTACGCGACGATGGAGCGGTTCCTCGGTCTGCCGCCGCTGAGCCAGTACGATGACCTCGCCGATCCGATTTCAGGTATCTGGGCGGACAAGCCGGACACGCGTCCATACACCTCGATCGCAGCACGCGTTCCGCTGGGCGAGAAGAATCTCCAGACGGCCGCAATGGCTAAAGAATCTAAGACGCTAGATCTTGAAGAGCCTGACGCCAACACGGGGCCGCTGCTGGAGAGGATTCTGTGGGCGTCGGCAAAGGGAGCGGACCGACCGAAGCGGGTTACGAAATAGACCATCGACGATGGACGATGGACGATGGACGATGGACGATGGATGACCGACGATGTTTGTGGAACTTCCTTAATCAGCCATCGTCCACAGTCCATCAACCATCAACCATCAACCATCAACCATCAACCATCAACCATCTTTTATCGTCGATCGTCCATTGTCATTTGCCGATACAGTACAACTTGGTATTCGTCCGGATAAACAATTGGTTGTACGCGACGGCTACCGTGCTGCGGATGTCGTTTTCGTCCTGGGCCATGGAATTGGTGGCGATGAGCGCGCCGGTCCCGGCATCCACGACAAAGACGTCACCCTTAAGGTTGATCACGTAGATCTTTCCTTCGGCGCCGGTTGGCGAGCCCCAGCACATTGCGGGCCTCGGCAGCTCAGTCGTCCAGATGACCTTGCCCGTGGCCGGCTCGACACAGGAAATGGCTTTGCGAACGTCGCTCGCAACAAAGAACTTGTTCCGGTAGAAGAGCGGGGTCGGCACGTCGCTGGTGACAGAGCCTTTGGCCTCACTCTTCCAGGCCAGGCCCGTTGCGCTCACATCCCCCGTTGCTCCCGCTCTTGCCGCATATACGGGGGCATTCTTGGGGGCGCAGGCAAGCACGACTCCCCCGCCTGCCACGGGTGAAGGAACCAGCCGCCACCAAACCTCGCGATGGTCGGGATTATAAGTTCCCCAGCGCCACAATTCCTTGCCGGTTTCCGGGTCGTGGCCGGAGAGCATGTCGCCACCTGCGATGAGGAGCTCTTTACGGCCATTGTGGACGAATGGGATGGGAGTGCTATAGGCCTCGCGCGACTCCATTCGCGCGTCGGTGGGCCGAACGGTTTTCCAAAGGTCTTTGCCGGAGGCAGGATCGATCGCCAGCAGAAACGACTCCGCCCCCTGCCTGCCTCGGCCGCCGCTCGCCGGCTGGTTTCGCTGCAAGACCTGAAGGTACAGCTTGCCTCCCCAGAGCTGAGGTGTGCTGGAGAAGGTCCATTGGAACGCGAAGTCGCCGAAGTCCGTCTGAATGTTGCGCGCCCAGAGCTTATTCCCGTCAAGCGTAAATCCCATCAGGTCGCCATTGCCATAGAAGAATACGACGTACTTCCCGTCTGTAACCGGCGACGGAGAGGCGTAATTGCTATTATCGTCCAATTGCAATTTGGTGCCGGCGGCGCCCGCCTGGTAGCCGCTGCCGACATGATACTTCCAGCGAACCTGGCCGGTTTTCCGGTTCAGGCAGATGGCGCAGAGCTGCTCGGCCTTCGGGTCCGTGCTTGAGACGAAAACGGAGTCTCCATAGATAATAGGCGTGCCGGCAGACGGCCCCGGCATGTCTGCAGCCCATTTGACGCCTTCCGTTGGAGAGAAGACGGTGGGCAGGTTCGCGGCCGTTGTCGAGCCGTTGTAATTCGGCCCTCTCCAATTCGCCCAATCTTGCGCCAAGGCTGCGTGCGAGAGGCTCGCTGCCAGGATCGTGAAAACGAATCGAAGGATTCGCATGTTAAGTCAACCTTTCGTGTGAATTCACTGCTAGAAGATTCGACGCGTGGGGTTGCATTCCTCCAGGAACCCTATGGATATCCGGAACGCTCATTAATAAGGTGAAAAGGTTGTTTGCTACATGGCATAGAAATAGAGAAACGCTTGGCATTGGAGGGCCGTCTTTGAAGAGGCTGTTCGTGGAAAACTTACGCGTCGCCACGGTCCTTGCTGTGGCGCTGGCATTAATACTGGTAGCCCTTCGCGCTTTCGATTCGACCGAGAAGCCGGCATCGCCGCACGTCGAATCGCTAAGACTCGCCCCCGTTCCCAGTTCTGCCGCATCTTCCGCGGCAATCACCGGTTCCGGGGTCCAAGACTCGAAGCTCGAATGGCACGATGCCACCGAGTTCGATCTCGAAGGCAAAGGCTGGCAAGATACCGAGGCTTCTTACGACCGGCTGCCGGTACGCGCCAAGACGATCGTACCGACGTCCGTTTGGGATTTGGGCAAGCAGTCTGCGGGCCTCTGCGTGCGTTTCGAGACGGATGCGCCCGAATTCGACGTACGCTGGTCACTTACGAGTGGGAATCTGGCCATGCCTCACATGCCGGCGACGGGGGTGAGCGGCGTAGACGTCTACGCCGCGGATAAGTCCGGCCACTGGCAGTTCGTGCAAATCGGCCGCCCGGCGAAGCAGGAAGACAACATTACATCCATCAGCACTGGCGCGCAAAAGGGCCACGCCAGAGCTTTTCTGGTCTACTTGCCGCTCTATAATGGGACTTCGAAGCTCGAGATCGGCATTCCGCCCGGGGAATCAATACGAAAAACGTCTCCGCGCCCTGCGGCTGCGTCGCGGCCGATCGTGGTTTATGGAACGTCCATCGTGCAGGGCGGATGCGCCTCCAGGCCGGGAATGTCGCACGTTGCCATTCTCGGGCGACGACTGAACCGGCCCATGATCAACCTCGGTTTTTCCGGATCAGGCAAAATGGAGCCGGAGGTCGCGACTCTGCTCACCGATCTCGATCCGGCGGCGTTCATGATCGATTGCCTTTGGAATATCTCGGGACTTCCGGCGGATGAGATCTCGAACCGGATCAAGAACTTCATTCGAATCATTCGAAAGGCACGCCCGCTCACGCCCATTGTATTGGTAGGCCAATCTAACATTCACGCGGCCGCGCACCCCACCGGCCCTACCAGAGCTCAAGAGTATGCCGTCAAACAACTGACGGCCGAGGGTGTGAAAGGGCTTTTCACAATTCCGGGCAAGGACCTGATCGGTTCCGATGGGGACGCCACCGTGGACGGTGTCCATCCGAACGACCTCGGCATGGAGCGGCAGGCTGAGGCGATGCTGCCCGTTTTGAGGAAGGCACTGAGCTCCGGTACGGCCGGTCATCCGTGACCGAGGGACACAACCGTACCCGTTCGATCCCCCTAACTATTCACGCAGCCAGCTTAAAAAGCGGCTGATTTGCGTGGGAGCGAGACTCGACTTCCGACTTTTCATCCTCTGTCAACGGCGTAAACCGCTCCGCGAAATCCAGCGCCATTCGATAGAGACCCGGGTCGCCAGGTGGGATAGCGGCGGTGATGGGCAGGGAGAGGGTCCAGCGGAGCGCCAGCTCGGCTTCCGCTGGATCGGTGTAAGGCTCGTACCAGCAGTTTTTGTGAGTCTTCCCGGCGCCTTCCAGCCAGGGGCGGCGAGCCATCGCCTTCAAAGCGAGCCGCGCGGCGCCCTTTTGCTGCGCTTTCTCCATTACTTGCGGGCCGAAGCCTGCCTGGTGCCAGGTGGTGAGGTTGAAGGGAAAGAGAACTGAATCGAATTCAAACTGGCCGAGGGCGGATAAGGCTGCCTCGGCGGAATGCGCGCTGAATCCGAGATACCGAACCAATCCAGCCTGTCGCGCTTCGATAAAAGCCTCCATTGCGCCGCCCGGGCCGAAGCACGCGCCGACCTCCTCGATGCTGCTCAGGGCGTGAAGCTGGTAGAGGTCGAAGCGGTCTGTCCGCAGGCGGCGGAGAGAGCTTTGCAGCTCCTCCGCCGCCTCGGACTTGGTTCGTTTTCCTGTTTTGCAGGCGAGGAATACCTGGTCGCGGAGTCCTTCGAGCGCGGGGCCGAGCCGCGCTTCGGCGTCGCCGTAGCTGGGAGCCACGTCGAAGTAGTTGACGCCTCGATCGAACGCCTCGCGAACGATTCGGTTCGCGCCGGCCTGTTCCATCCCCATCACGACTACGCCGCCGAAGCCGATGATGGAGAGGTTTACTGAATCAACATATTGTCGCCGGTGCAGCATGTTCTCATTTCCGGTCTTTCCGCCGCTTGTCTAAATGCTTGTTCGAAGTAAGCGGAAGGGGACCCACCTTTAGTATTTTGGTAGCCGATGGGCGTGGCTTCGTCGTAATAGTCTCAGACTGCTCCCCGTAGTACGTGATATATTCTCCGCCTGGATCGTAAAGCGTCGAGTGCTCCGCGTGGATAACGATTGCCCGCCGATCAGGCGGGTTGGATGCAACCTTGTACTTGAAGCTGCCAGTTCCGCCTGACATCTTTATCCGTTC
>JBGPOG010000138.1:0-9056 GCA_041487935.1 Chthonomonadia bacterium
GATGGTTCAAGGCTGGTTGATGGTTGATGGTTGATGGTTGATGGTTCAAGGCTGGTTGATGGTTGATGGTTGATGGTTGATGGTTCAAGGCGGGTTAATGGTTGATGGTTGATGGTTGATGGTTCAAGGGCGCCGCTCGCCGTAGCAGTATCCGCCTCCTGGAGCCTGGTTCCTGCTTCCTGGCTCCTGCCGGCTATCTTTACCGCTCTAGGCTTGATACCCCGTACGGCCTCGGCTACCGCGCGTATATGTTCCGGCGTGGTGCCGCAGCAGCCGCCAACGATATTCACCCAGCCGTTCTCGGCCCATTCGCGGATTTGGGGGGCCATAAGCTCCGGCGTGAGGTCGAAGCCAGTTTCTGAGAGCGGATTCGGCAGGCCGGCGTTCGGATAGGCGCTCACCCAGAGCGGCGCGAGTCCGGAGAGCTCCTCGATGAACGGCCTCATCAGGTCAGGTCCTAGCGCGCAGTTGAGGCCCACGCTGAACAGCGGGGCGTGGGAGATCGAAATCCACATCGACTCAAGGTTCTGGCCCGTGAGGTTGCCGCCGGCAAGATCCGTAATTGTCAAGGAGGCCATCAGCGGCACTCGCCGGGCGCCCTCATCGAAGAGCTTCTGGATTGCGAACAGGGCTGCTTTCAGGTTGAGCGTATCGAAGGTCGTTTCGCAGAGCAGGATGTCGACGCCCCCGTCCAGCAGGCCGCGCGCTTCCTCGTAGTACGAAGCCATCAGCTCGTCGAACGAGGTATTGCGATACGCCGGGCGATCCGCGTCAACCACGACGGACGCGCTGCGCGTGCATGGGCCAAGCGCACCCGCGACAAACCGGGGGCGCGATGGGTCTTTCGCCATCGCCTTATCGGCCGCCCGCCTGCCGATCTGCGCCGCCGTTACGTTCATCTCGTACGCCAGCGATTGCAGGCCGAAATCCGCCTGCGAAACGGAGGTCCCATTGAACGTGTTCGTCTCGATGATGTCCGCGCCCGCGTCCAGATACGCCGTGTGGATGTCCTCGATCACATCCGGCCGCAAGAGCATGAGCGCTTCGTTGTTGTTCTTCAGGTCGATCGGGTGATCTTTGAAGCGACCGCCGCGATAGTCGGCCTCTTCGAACTTGTAGCGCTGGATCATCGTCCCCATCGCGCCGTCGATGATGAGGATACGCTGCCTCAAAAGATTGTTAAGGGTTTCAAAGATGTTCATGGCTCTTTGCCGAATATCGGCTGTCTGCTAGGAAATCTATGATACCAGAAATCGAGGCATGGGGAGCGTGACTGGAAGGACGACCGCGCTCATCGCGCGCCGTTCAGCAGGACAAGTATCGCAGGCCGATGCGTCAAGTCCGCCGCCGTTTGGCCCTTGCGGTTCCTTAAGCTGGGATTTGCTCCCGCCCGCAGAAGTGTCCGAACCATCGGTTCGTTATCGCGCATTGCTGCCATATGGAGTGCGGTCGCGCCTCCGCTGTCAATCACATTCACATTGGCTCCGAGGCGGATCATCAATTCGACTTGATCGATAAGCCCGACATACGCCGCGACCGAAATGTAGGGCCAGCCTTCTGTGTTGCGAGCATTCACGTCTGCCCCTCGGGAGATCAAGTACTTTGCAATCTCGTAGTTCTTTGTCGCAACAGCCCCGGCGATCACGCTTTCTCGACTTCCGGACTGGGAGGTCGTAACCATTCCCCCGGTGTTCGCGTCGATGCCTGCGTCCACCAGGATTTTCACGCACTCGACATTGCCGCCGTATATCGCCGACCGCAGCGGATTAATTCCGGAACGATCATCGGCGTGAAGATCCGCGCCCGCCTTTATCAACAGGCGCATAACCTCGGCATTTCCTTCAGCCGCTGCCGCGGCCAGGTAAGTCGGCCCTCTGACTGAGTAGCTGCCTGGCGAGTTTGGACTCGCTCCTGCCTGGAGCAGTGACTGAACACGCTTCGGGTCGCCGAGCACGCACGCCTGCCGCAGGTCTACCGCCGCACCGCGCTGGATCAACAGTTCGATTGCCTGCCGGTGGCTCAGGCTGGAGCCACGGAAACCAACGGCCAGCGCAAGAGATAGCGGAGTCTGTCCATATCGGTTAGTTCTGTTGGGATTCGCTCCCCTGTCGAGCAGCGCTCGAACCGCAGCCACTTCAAGGCGGCGATCCGGGCAGTTCACCGCCGCAATGAGAGGGGTATATCCACTTTCGGGCTCGAAGTTCGGGTTTGCTCCGGCTCTCAAGAGAAGGTCTATCGCTTCCACGTTCAGCACCGCGGCAGCGCTTACGAGCGCTGTCGCTTTAGCTCCTTGGTCAAGACCGCGATCGAGCATCCATCGCAGTATTCGGGGCGGGTTCTGGCGTGCGGCGGCGCCCACAGCCGAGTAGTGGCCCGCATTCACATTCTCTCCCCGGGCAATGAGGAGCTTGACCTGGCTCAAATCACCGAATTCTACCGCCCGGCTCATGGCAATGCCGGCAGTCGATTCCGCGGCGTGTACGCTCCTGCGGTGGCGATTGCTCAGGCCGTACGATACCATCGCGCCGATTGGAACGGCGAGTAGAAGGAGAAGCGTGATTCGCTCCGATCGTAGCCTGAGCCAAGTTGAACCGGACATTGGCATTCTCCCCAGCAAGTCAGCGCTTGAACTTCCGGTCGATATCGCCAAACGGAATTGTCACCACAATCGGCCGGCCGTGCGGGCAGAGGTAGGGGTTTTCGGTGTCTGCAAGCTGCGCCAGCAGGCCGGTCATCTCCTCGATTGTAAGCGGATCGCCGGCCTTGACCGCCATCTTGCAGGCGTTGGTGATCGTCACGTGCTCTCGCTGGACGATCAGCCGCCTCGCGACCGACTGGTGCGCCAGCTCGTCCACCATGTCGCGCAGAAGCGATTCGTGTGAATGGCGGGATGCGTAGGACGGTACGCTGCGGACGAGAAACGACTCCCTGCCGAATGGCTCGATCTCCCAACCGGCCGCGGCGAAATCGTCCAATCTCTGCTTCAAGAGACCTGCTTCCGCGGCACCGAGCGCGAGCGTGAATGGCTCGGTCAGCCGCTGCGCCGGGGCCCCCATTTGGGCGCGCTTCTCGGTCAGCCGCTCGTAGAGCACGCGCTCGTGCGCCACGTGTTGATCGATGACCGCCAGGCCGTCGTCGGTAATCGCGATGATGTACGTTTTCTTCGCCTGTCCGATTACGCGGAAACCCCGAAGTTGTTCGGAGAATGGCTTGGGTTGTTGGGTAATTGGGTAATCGGGTAATTGGGTCGACGGGTTGTTGGGTGATTGGGATGCTGGGATGTTGGGTTGTTGGGAGGAGCTCCAAGCAAATGGATCGTTATCGGTTGCTTGCCGGCCGGTTTGCACGTCAAACGGACGGAATGCTTCTACCGCTCTCCGAGCCAGGGCATCGAAGTCTTGGCCGGGCAGTCCAGTCTGTGCGCTTGGACGAGCCAACGCCGCACCAACCCGGCGTTGCGTCTCACTCTCTCCTCCTCTCCCCCTCTCCCACTCTGTGGTCATCGTGGGCACTATCCCATATTTCATCAGAGCGCCGCGGATCGCTTCGCCGACCGCGTGGTGTACGTCGCCATCTCTTGTGAATTTGACCTCGGTTTTCGTTGGATGCACGTTGACGTCGACCATTCCGGGATCCATCTCGATGTGTACGGACGCTATCGGGTATCTGCCCTCCGGAGTGAACGCGCGGAACGCGTTCTCGAGAGCGTGGCCCAGGAGCCGGCTGCGGATGGGGCGCCGGTTCACAAAGAACAGCTCGTGCGAGCGGCCAGGCCTGCTGGTCTCGGGAGTGCAGATGAAGCCACTCACACACAACCCCGGCGTGTCGTGTTCGATCGGGATCAACTTCCTCGCGACGTCCCTGCCCCAAACCGCCGTCATTGCTCCGAGCGGGTCGCCGCCGCCCGGAGTCGAAAAGAGCTCCTGTTGGCCGTGCCGGAGCCGGAAGGATATCTGCGGATGCGCTATTGCGAGCTGTCCCACGGCTTCGACCGCCCGGGCTACCTCCGTCGCGGTGGATTTCAGGAATTTTAGCCTTGCCGGCGTATTGAAGAAGAGGTCTTCGATGGCGACCACCGTTCCATCCCTAGAACCGACTTCCTCCACGGATTCGATTTCGCCGCCATGGACCGATATTCGAGCACCGGTGGATTGGCCGGCCGACTTCGTCGTGAGGGTGAGATGGCAGACGGATGCGATGGAAGGCAGCGCCTCGCCGCGAAAGCCGAGGGTTCTAATCGCGAAGAGATCGTCGGAAGTGCGGATTTTGGAGGTAGCGTGCCGCTGCAGGGCCAGGACCGCGTCTTCGGGATCCATCCCAAGGCCGTTGTCGGCAACTTCTATCAGCCGCTTGCCGCCCTCTTCGAGCTGCACCAGGATTTGCGTGGCGCCCGCATCGATCGCGTTCTCGACCAACTCCTTAACCGCGGACGCAGGCCGCTCCACCACCTCACCTGCGGCGATGCGATTGGCAGTGATATCGTCAAGGAGGGCAATTCGGTTTGACATGGTGATATTTAACCACGAACTGGCGAAGAAACCAATCGGAGTTAGACATCAATGGCTGACATATTCCAGGGCTAAACGCGCAAACCCAGCCCAACGCGCTTCGTGCTCGGGCGGAACCTCTACCCATTCCTTCATCGGCCGGCCGCCCATGGGGTCGAAGTGCTTTGCGCCGGATAGGGCAAGCGCCTCAGACCGCGCGAGTTCTCCGAGCTTGAAGATCATGGCATCCCGGAAAAACCCCGCGAATGCCTTTCCGTCGGATTTGAGACTCGGCATCCCAAACATCTTGGTTTTCTGCGCGGATGTTGTGGAAGTCAAGTCGCCGGCGATCTCATCGAAGATTTCCGCGGGAGTGTGGGCCATTGTGTTTCCCTCGCCGTTGACGCGCAGGATTCAAGGGCGCTGCGGATTCCACCTGGCTGCGCCCATGATATCGTCCCGACGGCCAATGGGTTAATTATATCCAATTTGGCAAGCGAATATCGCAACCAACTCATACGGTAGCCAGCAGAAGGCTCCAGACCGCTAAGCCGCCTTGCGCTCCGGCACAGGCGCCGCCTGGCGTTCGTCCTGGGTATCCGCCGTGCCTGCAGGAACCAGGGCGCTTAGCTTGCGTTCTGTCTTTTCGGAATACATCTGGCTATCGGCCACCGAAAGCAGCGAGGCAAAGCTCTGGCCATCGTGAGGGAAACAGGCATATCCAATGCTCGCACCGACCTTGAGCGCCCCAAGCTTGGGATGATTCAGGCCCGGATCGTACCGCTCAACTGCCATCTGAAGCCGTTGAACCATCATCTCAGCCTCTTTCTGTCCAGAATCCTGGAGGATTACCAGGAACTCGTCTCCTCCGTAACGGGAAAGGATATCGTGCTCCCGAACGGTCTTCCGGAAAATAGTGCTCAACTCACGCAATACCTGGTCGCCTTTCTGGTGGCCAAAGTTGTCGTTGATCGGTTTGAAGCTGTCCAGGTCCAGGCACAGTAACGCAAAACGGTCTCCCGCGCGCTGAACGAGGTCATCGGAGTCCGGAATTTCACAGCGTTCATCGGAATCTGAGGTCGCGCTCATCGCTCCCCGGCATCTTTCGTCGATGTACCCCGTCAGGTATCGCACATTGTACAGGCCGGTTAGCGGATCGGTATTCGACTGGCTGCGTGTTCTATCGAAAAGGATTCCGTTATACATCGCCATGGCTGCCCGCGCTGAGATTGCTTCAAGGAGCTGACGGTCGTCGGGACCGAACGCGTTCAGATTTGGGCTGTACAGATTGATCGTGCCGAGCACCTCTCCTTGATGGACAACTGGAACGATAAGCGCTGCTTTCAACTTTATCCATTCGGACGTAGAGACGGTATTTACCATCAAATCGTCGGGTTCGTAATCGCCCAGGTATGTCTCACATTTGCGGGCGGCGATCAGCGACGGGCAGGCAAATCCGATCGTGCGACATCCTTCGAAGAACTCCCTGTTCAGGCCCACGGCGGCGCGCACCATTAGGGCGTCCTCCCGCTCATGCTTCATTAAGATAAGGCATGCGGTGCCCGGCAATAGCGCTTCGAGTTTATTGGAGAGGATCGTCAGCGTCTCCTGGAGGCCAACGCTGGACGAGAGCGTCTGTGAGACTTCGTACAGCGCCCAGAGCTCCGACGACGCCCGGCGGATGTCTCGAGCCGCCTGATCGGCCTTGCGCGAGATCTTCTTGCGCTGTGTGGAAGTGGCTGCAAGCGGCCCATAACCCTCGCGCGCCATCTCCTTGACAACTCTTTCGATCACATCAAGAAAGGCATCGACGATGGCGGGATCGAAGTGGCTGCCGCGGAGCCCCTTGATCTCTTCGATCGCGCGCTCGTGAGTCCAGGCATTCCGATAGGAGCGATTAGATGTGAGCGCATCGTATACGTCCGCTACGGCGAGGATTCTCGCGCCGATCGGTGTCTGCGCGCCCTTCAGGCCGCTGGGATATCCGGTTCCGTCCCATCGTTCATGGTGGTGTTTGACGATCGGATGGACCGGCCAAGGAAAGTCCACGGGATCCAGAATAGCCTCGCCGATCGTGGGATGCTTCTTGACCTTTGCGAATTCTTCTTCCGTTAGGCGTCCGGGTTTCATCAAAACGTGTTCAGGCACTCCGAGTTTGCCAATGTCGTGGAGAAGCGCGCCGGTGGAAACGGCCTCGTAAGCGTCACCTGTCAAACCCAGTTTTTCGGCCACGGCGGTCGCATACTTCTGAACGCGAAGAATATGTTGGTGGGTGTACTGATCTTTCGCGTCGATTGCCAGGGCTAGGCTCTTAATCGTCGCGACATACAGGCCGCCCAGGCGCTTCTGGCTTTGTTGAAGCTCGTCGATCCTCCGCTGCTTTTCGTCTGCTCGCTGTCGCGTAAGATTGTGCGATTCCCAGGCGAAGTACGCCAATCCTACCACCGCGCACGCGAGGACGAGTGCGAATTCCAGCAGAGCTATCTGCGGCACGTCGCCGATCTGTTTAGCCGCATGAATCAGAACTCCAATTCCCGCAAGGGTAATTATGATTTGCAGCACTCGGGCTCTTGGTGGCAGCGTCCCCATCTCTTTATGAGTCCTTTCGATACACCTGGCTTCTTCGTGGAAATCCTGTCGGTTATTCCATTGATTGGCGGGATTTCAACACACCCATGCACGAAAAGGGCTGGCAATTCACATGGGCCAAACATTGAATTGGACGCGGTGATGTTCGAAATCCTGAGAAGACGCATCGTGAAGCATTGGCAGGCGGGGATATTCTTAGAAGATGCTGCCCGAACGGCAGGTTGGCGCGCAAGCTAAACAGGGGCTGCCGCTAACCGAATCTTCATTGAGACAGCTTAGCGGTACGTTGCAGCTCATCTAATTTGATAAGGGCCTCAACGGGAGTTAAGCTCGTTACATCGAGGAGCTCCAGCTCTTCCAGCACCGGGTGCTTCTCAGATTCAAAGAGGGTTAGCTGCAGCTTCTGCCGGGTGGTTGGGATGGTGGCGTCCGTTCCCAATAGATCGCTGCCGGCGCGCGCGCCGTTTCGTTCGAGACCATTCAATATCTCGCGGGCGCGATCGATGACTTGATGAGGCACGCCCGCCATTCGCGCAACCTGGATCCCATAGCTCCGATCGGTGCCACCTGGCATGACTTTGTGCAGCCAAACGATGTGATCGCCCTGTTCTTTGACGGCCACTCGATAGTTCTTCACGCTTGGGAGCTGCTTGGCAAGGTCATTGAGATGATGGTAATGCGTTGCAAAAAGGGTCCTGCAGCCGATTTGCGTCAAATGTTCTGCAACGGCCCAGGCAATCGAGAGACCATCGTACGTACTCGTGCCGCGCCCGATTTCATCGAGCACGACCAGGCTGCGGCGCGTGGCATTGTTGAGAATGGACGCGGTTTCGTTCATTTCGACCATGAACGTGCTCTGCCCCGTAGATAGCTCGTCGTGGGCGCCGACGCGAGTGAAAATGCGATCCACGACGCCGATCCGGGCCTCGTCCGCGGGAACGAAGCTGCCGATCTGGGCGAGCAAAACGATCAATGCCACTTGTCTTAAAGCGGTGGATTTGCCGGACATATTGGGACCCGTAATCACATGGAGCTGATTTTCCGAGCAATCGACCTGGCAATCGTTTGGGACGAACCTGACGCCGGTCTGCAGCTTTTCGACGACCGGGTGGCGTCCTCCACGGATCGTGATGGACTCCGTGTCATCGACTTCCGGCCGGACGTACGAATTTCTGACCGCGCATTCCGCAAGACCGGCCAGCAGGTCGAGCTCCGCGATTGCGCGCGCGACACCCAAGAGAGCGGAAGACGCCGCCGCGACTCGTTCCCGGACTCCCAGGAAGAGCGAGTATTCCAGCTCAACCGCTTTTTCGTCCGCGCCGAGCACCTTGGCCTCCCACTCCTTTAGCGCCGGCGTAATGTAGCGCTCTCCCGCCGCGGTGGTCTGCTTACGGATGTAGTCGGCTGGGACCTTGGAAAGGTTCGCCTTGGTAATCTCCAGGTAATATCCGAAGACCGCATTGTAGCCGACTTTTAGTGAGGCAATCCCCGTTCGGGCCCGCTCGCCGGTTTCCAGGCTGGCGATCCAGGCTTTTCCTTCGCCGGACGCGCATCGCAGCGCGTCCAGCTCCGGCGAAAAGCCTGCTCGGATCAGACCACCGTCCCGAAGACCTGAAGGCGGATCGTCCGCGATCGCCCGTTCGATCAGCGCCGCGGTCTCTGCGACGGTGGCTGCGTAGGCCTGCTTTTGCTCGGCGAGAAGAGTCAATCCGCCTGCCCCGTGTATCGGCAGACCATCCGAAGGAGCAGACCCCGGAGCGCCCGTTGCGCTACGCGGGCCAAGCCTGTTCGAGAGTGTGCCTAACAGATCCGATTTGGCGGCGGTCAACAGATCGATGATAGCCGGCAGCCTCTTGAGCGAGTCCCGAAGCCCGACCAGGTCGCGGGCGTTTGCAAGACCGGCTGCGCTGCGCGAGACGAGCCGCTCGATGTCGTTTACGCCGCGAAGCAGGTTTCTCAGGTCCCCGCGCAGCAGCTCGC
>JBGPOG010000139.1:0-9048 GCA_041487935.1 Chthonomonadia bacterium
ACGGTGGACTCGGAACGCGTCTATTTCCTCTGGGCAACTCCCCAATCCGTCAGCGTAGAGGCATACGATCACGCGGGCAAAGAGGTTTGGAAGAGAGATCTCGGCAAACTCGCCATTCAACACGGTATTGGAACTTCGCCGGTCGTCGTGGGAGATGTCCTTTTGTTTGGCATTTACCAGGAGCAAGAAGGGCCGGAAGGCTTTTTGATTGGCCTGAATCGGCGAACCGGCGGCGTCCTATGGAAAAAGCCGAGAAACGCCAACCAGAGCGCTTCTTATGCGACGCCACTCGTCTTGGAGAAATCCGGAACTCCTCCCGAGGTGATTTTCTCCAGTACGGCTCACGGAATCACAAGCCTCAATCCCAAGACCGGCGATATCAACTGGGAAGTGCCGGACCTTTTCAAGCTGCGCTGCGTTGCTTCACCGGTTTTGGCCAACGGGTTGATCTTCCAAACGGCAGGGCAGGGCGCAGGCGACAGACAGGCGGTTGCCGTGCGACCTGGTTCGAAAAGCGGTCATACGGTACCTGCCGTCGCTTATAAACTCGCACGGGGACCATCGTATGTTCCCACGCCGATCGCCATCGGCAATCGAATATTCGCCTGGGGCGACGGAGGTATCGTAACGTGCTTGAAGGCGGATACAGGTGAACAGGTCTGGCAGGAGCGCGTGGGAGGGAACTACTTCGGATCGCCTATCTGTATTAACGGCAAGCTCTATTGCTTGAGCGCAAAGGGCGAGATGATCGTGATAAACGCATCCGATCAGTTTAAGGTACTTTCGCGCGTTGATCTCGGAGAACAATCTCATGCCACCCCGGCGGTCGCTGACGGTGTGTTGTATTTGCGTACAGTCAGCCATCTCATCTCCGTGGGTGGTAAGCCAGCCGGGAACAAGTAACCAATCGAGGATCGCAGCTTAACAGCCTGAACACGAAGGACACGAAGCGTGGAAGCAAAGCGGGAATTGCAAGCCATAAGAATTCGTACGTCGAATACGGTTGTCAATGTTAATACTCCAACAGATTTCCAGCGCTCATCTTCTTATCTTCGTGTACTTCGTGTTTTGCCTTTCATACCAATCGCAGTTGCAAGCTCGCTTGCTTCCGCCGAGAACTGGCCGCGATTTCGTGGATCGGAGGGAATAGGGGTCTCCCGTGAAACCGGTCTGCCGCTCACCTGGTCCTCAACGGAAAACGTCCGCTGGAAAACGCCGCTTCCGGGCCCTGGAATGTCCAGCCCAGTAGTTTGGGGTAACCGGGTCTTCGTGACACAAGCCCTCGATAAGGACGGCCACAAACGCGCGCTGCTGTGCTTCGACCGCAAGGATGGAAAACAGCTCTGGCAGGCGGTCGAAGAGTTTTCCGGCACGGAAAGCACTTATCAAGGCGAGCCACACTTCTGCTCTGCAACCCCAGCGACCGACGGCGAGCGAATCATCGTCTCCCACGCTTCCGCGGGCCTGTTCTGTTACGACATGAACGGCAAGCGACTCTGGAAGCGCGATCTGGGCAAGTGCGAACAGATTTGGGGCACGGCGGCCTCGCCGATCATCTTCAAAGACCTGGTAATCCACAATTTCGGACCCGGGCCGCGCACCTTCATGATTGGGCTGGATAAGCGAACGGGCAGAGACGTTTGGAAGGTCGACGTGCCGGGTTTCTTTGGCGATAAGCAGCCGGAATGGATGGGTTCCTGGAGCACCGCGGTCATCGCGCCGGCCGCCGGCCGCGACGAATTGATCATGAGCTGGCCGGACGAAATAAAAGTTTACGAGCCGTTGACAGGCAAGCTCAAATGGAGATGTAAAGGTCTCGGGAAGCTCTGTTATACCTCGCCGATCGTGTCGAAAGACGTGGTTGTTTCGATGTCCGGATTTGGCGGTCCTGCGATTTGTGCGCGCCGTGGTGGTTCGGGAGATGTAACGGACACGCATCGCCTCTGGCGTGATGAAAAGGCGCCGCAGCGAATTGGCTCAGGCGTGATCGTGGGCGGCCATGTTTACCTGGTCAACGAAAATGGAGTCGCGCAGTGCATGGAGCTGCAGACCGGCAAAACCCTTTGGACCGAGCGCGCGACGACGAACACCTGGAGCAGCCTTGTGCTGGCCGAAGGTAGGATCTACGTGACCAGCCAGAAGGGTGAGACGGTCGTGCTTGCGGCGAAGCCCGAGTTTCAAGTACTTGCAAGAAACCCGCTAAATGAGCGCGCGCAAGCCTCCATCGCAGTTTCGAATGGTGACATTTTCATCCGGACCTATAACAATCTGTGGTGCTTCAGTCGTAAATAGTGTCATCGAGGTGTGCATATGCTGGTCGGAGATTGACGAATGCACACGAAACTTTCAGTCAAGCATGTGGTCGAAGCAATTGAGCATCTGGGCCCGCAGGAGCGTGCTGAGCTAATGACGGTTTTGCCGGCAGTACTGAAATGCCCCCCGACGATTACGGTTGGCTGAAAGTGACCGAATCGGCGTTTAACTTCTGGGATAATGAGGATGATGCAATCTTCGACAAGCTATAAACGAGGCGACATCGTCCTCGTGCCATTTCCATTCACGGATCTAACCGATGTCCGCCAGAGATCTGCAGTTGTCGTATCGGCAGATTGGTTTAGCACCGCGCGACCGGCTGTAGTGCTGTCAGCAATCACATCTCAAGCGCCGACCGAGCTTGATCGCGATGAGATTCGGATTGCAGGTAACGGTCTTCCGTCATCCGGTTTGCCGCCAGCATCCATGATCCGAACCGGGAAGCTATTCAGCATCGACAAAGCAATCATACGACGGAGCATGGGCGCCCTGCAAACACACCTGATTTCTGATCTCAACAATAAGCTCAAGGATGTTATCGGCTTGTGAACCATATTATCGGCTTCGACTCCGCTTCACGTACTAGGATTGTCTTTGGTTTGAATGTTATCGACCGTCTGGGCGAATTATCTTTGGAGATTCTCGCACGGCGAATCCTGATCGTCACGGATCGAGGTATTGTTGCAGCCGGGCATGTCGACCGGGCCATCCGGTCGCTTGAGACTGCCGGCATCGCGGCGTTTGTATTCGACCGAGTTCGTGAAAACCCCACCACTTGCGACGTCGAGGATTGTTTGGAATTCGCGCGAGCGGCCGGGATCGATTGCCTCATCGGCCTTGGAGGCGGCAGCAGCATGGACACCGCCAAGGGCTGCAACTTTCTCCTGACAAACGGCGGGAGCATGACGGACTATTGGGGCGTTGGCAAGGCTTCAAAGCCGTTGCTTCCGCTGATTGCGATTCCTACGACTGCGGGCACGGGCAGCGAATGCCAGAGCTTTGCGCTGATTGCTGATGAGAATACACACCAAAAGATGGCGTGCGGCGATTCAAAGGCGTTGGCCCGTATTGCAATTCTCGACCCAACTCTCACTGTTTCTCAACCTCGAAACGTCACCGCTTGCACCGGTATCGACGCTATTGCGCATGCTGTCGAGACCGCCGTTACGACGAAAGCTAACGAGCTATCGCTGCTCTACTCCCGTGAAGCATTCCGCCGGCTGACCGGCAGCTTCGTCAAAGCTCTCGAACGTCCTGACTATCTCGAGGCTCGTGCGGACATGCTACTCGGCTCCGCGTTCGCGGGAATTGCCATCGAAAACAGCATGCTGGGGGCGGCGCACGCAGCGGCGAATCCGCTGACCGCACATTACGGCACCGTACACGGTCAGGCAGTCGGGATGATGCTTCCGTTTGTCGTCCGCTATAATGGTGCGGAGCTGAGTGCAGCGTCGAGTTACTGGGATCTTGCCGTGTCCGCCGGCTTGATTGGCCGCGACTCAACGCACAAAGAAGGAGTCGATGCCGTCGCCGGCGTCGTTGAAGACGCTCTCGCCACAGCGGCAATGCCTCGCCGATTGGCGGACTGCGGAGTCAGGGAATCGGACATATCCATGCTTGCGGACGAAGCGGCGCAACAATGGACGGCCGGCTTCAACCCCAGGCATATTCAAGCATCCGAATTTGAAGAGCTGTACCTGGCAGCGTGGAAGGGAACAGGAAAGTGATTTTCAGGTTGAGCCGTCCCCGCCGTTCAGACGTTTATCGAAGACCGGTGTATGTCTCGTCCGTTTTGATGATCCTGGGCGCCTGGAACTCCGTTCCATCGTTTGGACAAGATTGGAATCAGTGGCGCGGTCCGAACCGAGATGGGATTGTGACGGCTGCTCCGCCAAAATGGCCGGGACGATTAACTAAGAAGTGGCAGGCACAGGTTGGAATCGGCCACTCCTCACCGTTAATCGTTCGGAACAGCGTCTATGCGTTTACTCGAGAGGGCGAAGAGGAGGTCGTTCGCCGCCTGGACCTGAATACAGGGAAAGAGATTTGGCGCAGCGGCTATCCAGCGCCATACGCAATGAATCCGGCTGCGCAAGGACATGGAAAAGGGCCAAAATCCACTCCGACTTATAGCGGCGGCCTGCTCTACACGCTTGGCATTAGCGGCATTGTCTCCTGCCTGGATGGCGCATCCGGTGGGGTGCGTTGGCGCCATGATTTTACCAAGCAGTTCAAGGCAACATCGCCCCTCTACGGCGCGGCGGCGTCTCCGCTGGTGGATAACGGTCTCTGCACCTTCTTTGCCGGCGGAAACGACAACGGCGCGCTCATCGCATTCGACGCGAAGTCCGGTGTTATCCGATGGCGGTGGACCGGCGATGGACCCGGCTATTCGTCTCCGATCGCGGTGACTATTGGCGGCGTCCGCCAGATTGTATTGGAGAGTCAGGACCACTGCGTCGGGGTTGAAGAAGAGAGCGGCAAGCTGCTTTGGAGCCTTCCGTTCAAAACGCCGTTTGCACAGAACATCGTCACGCCGGTTATTGCGGGGGGCTCGATCGTTTTTGCCGGTGAACGGCAGCCGACGTTTGCCGTCAGGGTACGCAAATCCGACGATGAATGGAAAGCCGTGAAAACCTGGGAAACCGGCGACGTAACCATGTACATGAGCACTCCGGTTGCGGTTAACGGCCGGCTTTATGGAATGTCCGAGCGTCGCGGCGGACAGATGTTCTGCCTTGACGCCGCAACCGGCAAGACCCTTTGGACGGGCGATGGGCGAATGGGGGAGAATGCGGCGATATTGTCCGCCGGCGGCTACATACTTGCGCAGACAAACTCCTCCGATCTCATCGTGTACAAGATTGCGCCCGATGCGCTTCGCGAGGTATCGCGGTTCCAGGTCGCCCAGAGCCCAACCTGGGCGACGCCGGCGATTGTGGGCGATAGAATTGTTGTGAAGGACCGGGACAGCCTGATTCTATGGGAGATTCCAAAGTAACTGCTCGGCGCTGTAGTCCAGAGTATTTACCAGGCGACTACTATACCATGGCTGTATACTTCGCTTCGCTCATAAGGAACGTCACTGTATTTGTGCGCTTACGTCGGCCGCAACGTCAAAAGCGGTTCCCTGCGGGATGGCAAGGGCCGGCTTCTGTAATGACGTTATGCCGCGGCCAAGCGCCTTTGACGTCATGCTGACGAAGGAAGCATCCGGCACAATCAGAATCCAAGAAGGCAATCCGTACGCGCTTGCCAGCTTTATGTGATTGAACAATGAAGACCCAAACTATCCGAGAACAATCTAAGTACTTCGCGCTAGTTACAGCTCTCCTGACCTTGAATTGCGCGAACGCCGGCCAACTTCCGGCAAACCGCCTGCGCGTTGCTCCTGGAGCTCTTGCCGTAAAGCTTCGGCCCGCGTGGAAGTTTAAGACCGGCGCGCCGGTCGTGTCAACGCCGCTTTTGTCCGGCGGATTGCTGTACGTCGGCTCAGGCGACAAGAACCTCTATGCATTGAACCCAAAGACCGGGACGAAAGTTTGGGCATTCAAGGCCGGTGACGTTGTCGACGCGGCGCCGATTGTCGTTGGCGACATGGTGGTCGTCGGCTCCGCCGAGGGAATACTTTACGCTGTGGATGCGGCTAAGGGAACGCTTCGCTGGAAATACCGCACCGACGACAAGATTCTCGGGGCGGCCAACGCCGCGCCCGCGCCTGGCGGCAAGGGGACCTGGATCGTGGTTGGCAGCTACGACAACCGGGTCCACTGTGTCAATGCTGCGACCGGCAAGATGGTCTGGACCTATGAAACCGACAACTATGTTAACGGCTCGCCCGCGATAAGCGACGGCAAGGTTCTCTTCGGCGGGTGCGACGGCATCCTGCACGTGGTGAACTTTGCGGATGGAAAGAAGATCCGGACGATCGAGGTTGGGGAGTACATCGCCGGATCGGTTACCGTAGATGGCCGCTTCGCCTATCTAGGGCACTATGGCAACGAAGTCGTCTGCGTGGATGTCGTTGCCGGGAAGGTCGTCTGGCGATACAAGGAACGGCGGTTTCCCTACTTCTCGACTCCCGCGGTGGTCGGAAACCGGCTCGTTATCGGCGGCCGGGATAAGCAGCTTCACTGCTTGAACCGCTTCACCGGCCAGCCACTCTGGAGCTTCCGGACGCGGGGCAAAGTGGACAGCTCCCCGATGATATGCGACGGTAAGGTGGTGGCCGGCTCCGAGGATGGCCGGCTCTACATGATCGGATTGATGGACGGGCGCGAGCGATGGCATTACCAGATCGGCGCCCCCGTCATCTGCTCCCCATCCATCGTCAACGGCACGGTGTACATCGGCGCCGACGACGGTTACGTCTACGCGTTTACGCCGGCGTAGCCAAGACTCGAGTTAAACACGAAGTCACGAAGATCACAAAGGGAAAGGCGCCTGGATTAATTGCGGGCAACGTTTGGCGAATCGTTCCGCGTGCTTTTTTCTTGCGCCAATCAAATTATCAAGGTTCGAACGATATCGCTTGCTCGCCGGAACTCTGCCGGCATCGAGGCCGCGGCCAATCCATACGGATCTTCGATTTATCGCTAGCTTGGCAAACGCCCACCCGCGCTCCAGGTTTCTTGCACGCCCACGCTCCAAGTTTCTTGCACGCCCACGCTCCAAGTTTCTTGCACGCCACGCCCCGCAGGGCATTGAGACGATTTTGGGCGCTAAGGCCGCGACCGTCTCCCCGGCGACAGGCAAAATGGTTATCGCGAGACGGGACGACTAGTCGCATCCCTGAGTGCAGACCTGCCTGTTCTTATTCTGGCGCCGGCCAGTGTTGCGCGGTTGTTGCCGCTTGGTTGCTCCTTGTGTTTAGCCACTAATGGACGTGAATGGACATTAATGGTTTTAGTGCCGATTCAGTTACTCGATTGGACGATGCAAAGGCGGAAATGGTTACAGAAAAATATTGGAATATTTTTGTCGGGGTATCCATTGACGCGCACGGCGCCCGGTTTGGAGGAGTTCTTTTTTCAGGACCAATTTCGAGTACGAGTACGAGGACGAGTACTAGAACAGGACGAGGACGAGCACGACGACGACGATTGCGGGCTGCGTTGACAACCGGCCTATTTGCGCCCATAATCTGGCAACCCCGAAACACCTTTCAACCCGGCGGCGCAAGGGCCGCAGAAAGGCGATCTCGCTCGGCAACCTGGGGCTGGTGGCCCATAACCAGGGCGACCGTGCGTTTGCCCGTCCCAGATAGAGAGGACCCGGAGTGCGGACTGGCCGAATCGAGGGAAGCAATGGGCCACGAGGCGTTTGCGGCCGTGTGGGCGAAAGGCCGGGCACTAACAATGGAGCAGGCCATCGAATATGCGTTAACTTGGTATCCATTTCCCTCAAGTAGCGTTCCGGTTATGAGAGTCTCAAGCGTATTGTCAGAACTTTGGACGCAAGGCCGCACACTAACCGTTGGCGCTAACAGCTTTTATGGGAGCCACGCAGTTCAACTTGAGTCAAGTTGATACCCAGTTTTCGTTTTTTAGCGATAAACTCTCCGTTTGGCACCTTTCTTGCAATACTTGAAATCAGATGGGTTGGACCAGAAGAAATTGGGCAACTATCTCGCGGATGATCCGCCGCAAGATATCATATTGCCTCGGATTCGCTCGTCACCCTATCTGAAAGGAGGCATGATTCATGACAAGAATTAGATCGGTTGTAACTTCCGTGCTGCTCTGCGCTTTGAGCACCGCTGCCTCGGCACAGGGGAGCCTGTTCGTCACCGGGCATGACCCGGATTTCCACGCAGTTTCCGGGAATGTACTTGGTTCGCAGCATATCATTCAGGATAGCATTGCGTTTGCCAGGACCGGAGGAAGCGGCAATATTCTGCTGGTCACCGACCGAGTTAATCCGGGCGGTGGATACATCGATCCACAACTGGGCCTGACTGCCGCCGGCTTCACATTTGACATGGCGGATAATGGCGCCGCGGGAGGCAGCATAAAGGACCTGCATACGGTCAACTTCTCCAGCTATGGCGCAATCGTCGTCGCGTCGGACTTCGGCGGGTGGCTGCGCCAGTCTGAAGTGGACATCCTGAAGGCCCGTGAAACTGATCTTTTCAGCTACATCAACGGCGGCGGCGGCGTGGTTGCCTTCGCGGAGTCGGGGGTGCTCGTCTCGGAGGCCGACGCGTTCGGTTGGCTGCCCTTCCTGGTATCGAGCGCAGGAAAGAATCAGGGCGAGACCGGCAATACGCTAACGCCATTCGGAATGACCCTGGGGCTGACTAACTCCGATATCAATGGCAACTTCTCCCACAATATCTTCACCGCTACCGGCGGAATGCAAATTGTGGACATCGACTCGTCGGGCCAAATCCTTTCCTTGGCGTATCACGGGAATATTGGACCGGGCGGAGTCAAGCCGGGACCCGGCGGAAACGTGCCGGAACCGGGCGCTCTGGCACTGCTGGGTTCAAGCCTAATTTGCGCGGCAGGCCTGTACTTCCGCCGCCGGAAATAAGAATAGACTGACAAGCCTGGAATATGGGTCAAAGCCTCCGGCGATATACCGGGGGCTTTTTGACGAATTCTGAATCCGAAGCGACGGTTGGAGGCTGACTGATGTTCTCGAGTCAGCAGGTGCGCCAATGGTTGACAACCAACCTTTTCGCGCCTATAATCTGGCAGCCACGAAGCTACTTTCAACCCGGCGGCGCAAACG
>JBGPOG010000140.1:0-9037 GCA_041487935.1 Chthonomonadia bacterium
CGAGCGCATCCGGCGTCTTCACTACACGCTTGACCTTTTCGATCGGGCGGGGCATCCACTCGACGTGGCCCAGGAGCCGGCAGACAAGCGGACGAGCCGGATAAACCATGCAGCGGCCGCGCTCCATATCGCGATACCGGCACATCTGGACAGTGACGCCATCGCCCAGGCTAACGGACTTATCCTGACGGCAAACCGCTTCGATTTCGCCCCGATTGCCGGCGCGCCTCACGAATACCTGAACGGCGTCGTATTCTTCCCGTGACATTGGCACGCCGGCCTCACAGCGCAGGCCGCACTGGTCGCAGCCGTTACATGGACTGAGGTCCATCTGGGCGAACACGCGCAGCTTGCGTTCATCAAGCCGTCTATTGGACACTCAGGCCGCTCCCCTTGCCGGACGATCCGCTGAAGCTGTAAAGCTGCAGAATTTTGCCGCTCTTCTTCACTTTCACCTCATCTACGGAACTTTTGAGCGATTTTGGCACAGCCACGACATCCGGATTTCCGTCACTCACGTAACGAAGCCCCGGGTGTTCGTCGAAATACTTCAGCCAGTACTCGAACGTCCCGGCTTCATTCGCGTGGCGCGGGTCGCCGTGGATGCGCTCAAGCGCCATCGGATTGAAACCGACCGGCCCACCGGTGATCTCGAGCGAATGATTCGGCTTGCTGACCGGCGAAAGCACGGGCCGCCACGCCGCTCGCACAACAGCCCTCATTTCGTATTGGGTTCCGCCAGCACTACCGGTTTTCAAGTACTGCAGCGCCGCCTTCCTCGGAAACTCTCCGTAAGGCAGCGCCAACGCGCTCATCTTCGCCGCCGGGGCGATCTGTTTAATGTCCTTATATGCAGTCGCGATTTCCCACTGGACTTTCTCGGCAGAAAGCTTCCAAAGGTGCGGGTGTGTGGAAGTATGATTAGCAATCTCACATCCGTGTTTAAGTAAGTAGTCGAACTTTTCAGCAATGGACTCCGGTTGTCCGAATGGATCGGTGCCGGCCTTGCCCTCTTTCGGGAGCACAAAGAATGTTGACTTTACCGGCCAGTCCGCATGCTTCTTCGAGAAGGTTTCCAGGATTCCTACAGCACAGTCCGGATCGATGTGCGGTTGGCCGTCCGTTCCCGAAATCACCTTAAACTGCGTTGGAAGGGCATCGTCGAACGTCAAAACGACCGGCGTTTTGCCTGCAGGCACATCCATTCGGTTTTCGACGAACTCATTGACCGTTGCCGGACGATAGCCTCTTTTGTACAAGTCCTCCAGGTCTTGCCGGAACTGTTCAGGTGTTCGGTTCAAATCGATATTTGGCTCTTTAGGGTTGATGCGATGATACATCAGGATCATCACCGCTCCAGTTTCATTCGGCTTATAGCTCTTGAGGTCGATCTGGCTTATCTCTGGCTTCGGCTTGGGCTTGGGCGGCGCGGCGGCTTCCGGCGTGTTCTTATGGCATCCGGCAATGATGAAAGGCAGGGCGATTAAAGCGAGCGGCCGGCGAGCATTCGAAAGGCAGCGGACGGAGTGCAAAGCAAATTACCTCTCTAGGATTTTTGCGGTATTTGGCGGGATGGATACAGCGGGATTATACGTCAAGCCGAGTTAAAATGCAAGGACTCCGGGCGGAATTGACGATGGACGATAGACGATGGGCGATAGTCTATGAACGGTTGCCGTAGCGTTCTCTGAAATCTCCATCGTCAATCGTCAATCGTCCATCGTCCAAGCCCGCTGCTCGGGGTAATATGATCGAAAGACAATACCGGCGCACATTGCGCCCATGGAAGGGAGTAACTACCGATGGCCGAATTCACCGTACCGCCCCTACCCTACGACTACGCGGCGCTCGAGCCGCATATCGACACCCAGACGATGCAGATCCACCACGACAAGCACCACGCGGCATACGTCAACAACCTGAATGCCGCAATCAAGGACTCTCCGGACCTGCAAAGCAAGGCGGTCGACGAGCTTCTGCGAGGAATCAATTCAGTACCCGAAACGATCCGCACGGCCGTCCGCAATAACGGCGGCGGGCATTACAATCACACTTTGTTCTGGGAGATTATGAAGCCCGGCGGGCCGTCCGCACCATCCGGCGCACTGGCGGACGCGATTACCGCAACGTTTGGCGGTGTGGACGCGTTAAAAGAGAAGATCAACGACGCCGGTGTGAAGCGGTTCGGATCCGGTTGGAGCTGGCTCGTTGTGGACGGCTCAGGGAGCCTCAAGGTGCTGAGCACAGCCAATCAAGACAGCCCGCTGATGGACGGCCAGTTCCCGGTGTTGGGCGTAGACGTCTGGGAGCATGCCTATTACCTGAAATACCAGAACCGCCGCCCTGATTACCTGAAGGAGTGGTGGAGCGTGGTCAACTGGGACGAGGTTGCCAAGCGGTTCCAATCTGCGCGATAGGAATTCCGTGGCAAAGGCGTACGTAGATCGGGTGATCGCTTGGGGTATTGAGCGGAAGAACTCCCGATCGCAAATATGGAGGATAACGATTATGCGGTCTTGGTGCTTGTTGTTTGCGGTTCTTATATTCGCCTTTCAACCTGCCCTCGCCCGAGCAAAATCCCCCGCCTACCTCACCCAGAACGAGCTGCACGAGGGCTGGATTATGCTCTTCGATGGGGAGACGGATTATGGCTGGCAGCAGCGCGGTAACTCGAAGTGGACGGTGAAGGACTCCGCGCTCGAGGCATCCGGGGGCGTGGGGATGTTGAGCACGACGACCGAATTTGCGGACTTCGAGCTTCGGGCGGAGTGCTGGATCGACGAGAAGGCGAACAGCGGGATATTCCTTCGCTGCCCGACTACAGGATCGATTAATTCGGACAATGCCTATGAGGTGAATGTCTACGATAAGCACAAGCAGTGGCCGACCGGCAGCATCAACAACGTGGCAAAGCGGAAAGGGAAGGTGGCGTCGGTCGGCAGATGGAGCAAATTCCACATTTTGGCGTTTTGGGACCATCTGGTGGTGTCGATCGACGATAAGCAAGTCCTCGACGAACGCGATGCGAAGCACCGGCGCGGCGCGATCGCGCTCCAGTACAACGGCGAGGGGACAGTCCGGTTTCGGAATATCTCGCTGCGTCCCCTTGGGGTGAAAAGCCTGTTCAACGGCCGGGATCTCACCGGATGGCAAGTTGTTCCGGAACATAAGTCGGTCTTCAGCGTAACCAAGGAGGGCTGGCTGAACGTGAAGAACGGGAACGGCGATCTTCAGACGGAGAGCCAGTGGGGAGATTTCGTGCTGCAGATGGAAGTTATCTCGAACGGCGATCACCTGAATAGCGGGGTCTTCTACCGCGCGATTCCCGGGGCGTTCTGGAGCGGCTACGAAAACCAGATTCGCAACCAGTGGACCGGCGACGACCGGACGAAGGCTGTGGATTACGGAACGGGAGGGATCTACAATCGCCAGCCCGCGCGCAAGGTCGTCTCGACTGACCGTGAATGGTTCACGGATACGCTGATCGCCACCGGCCTCCACATGGCGGTCTGGATCAACGGATACCAGGTAAGCGACTTCACCGACACCCGGCCCACGGACGAAACCAACGCCCGCAAGGGCGCTCGGACAAAGGCCGGCGTTTTCAGCATCCAGGGCCACGATCCGACGACGGACTTGTCGTTCCGGAATATCAACGCGGTAGAGTATCCGGCGGCGGTGCATTGATAACGTCAGGGGATAGGGGCTAGGGTTTAGTGTGTCGCGAAGTTCTAACCAGTTAGCTCCGCGTCAGCTAGGCTGAGGCGCCTCGACTAATTTCCCTCACCGTGCTCGTGACCGATCCGGGTACTTTTTCGCCTGCCACGCTTAAGGGGTAGAGGGCCTCTCCGGTCGCATATCCGTCGGTGCGCATCGTGGGAAGCTGTGCCCAGCCTCCGTCGGGCCGCTGCGCGCTCCAGAGATGTTCCGCGATCTTAGCGATTTCAGTTTCCGGCGCTCCCGACCATTTGAGGCCCAGCAATTTGAACGTCCTATCCTCGGTCGTCTCTGCCGGAGTTGCCAGCATCTCTTCACGAGATCGTAACCTACAGCCCGTTATTTCCCGTTTAGCCACTTCCCGATGGCCTTCGAATCCATCACTCCATTATTCTCCAAGAAAGGCACGCCGATCGCCTCATATCCCTTCGAAATGCTTCGGGTATCGAATCTCGAGCCGGTATTGAAGATGCAGAGCGGTTGTGCGGATAGCATCGCTGCGGTCCGGACATCTCCGGCGCGCCGAAGTCCGGGAGCGAAGAATTGGGTTATGAAAGCATCGTCGCTCGAATTGTCAAACTGGCCGGCATCGATCACCGTCCGTCCAGGCGTCTGCGAAAGCCCGCGGGCGAGGAGGGCCGGAATTCCCGCCTTTCCGTACGCAACGATATCGACGCGGCCGTTTCCGGCTTGCCTCAGCTTGTCGGCTTCCAATATCACTCGTTCGACGGCTTCGCACAGCGGGGTTCGGTTATAGCATGAGTAGAACTTCGACCAGAGCGCATCTGCTTTCATTTCCGCTAGATCCAGTCCGAGTGCCGCAGCGGGCCCGCGAGCGCCTGCAGCAATTTCACTCGAGGGCTTCTCGCCGGACTTGTCGTACACAACCAGCAGCGCCTGGCGTTTGGCCGAACCACCGCGAACGGCCCGTTCTGCCGATGTGCCGGCAACCCCTAGGGAAATTCGAAGCGCCGGGCCGTATGCCGCTCGGAACTGCGGCAAATCCCCAGCGCTCTTTGGCCAGAGATCGGCGAGCTGTTTCTCGGATTGGTCGATCATCGATTGAATCAGTTCTGGTTCTTTGAGCGCGTTCGGTGGCATCGGGTTGCGGTCGTTCCAGACGCGCATCGCCTTGACGTCGACTTCGAACGGCCGCTCCTTGAGGCCGCTCGTTTCCTTCCTGCCCAGGAGCCACGTCCCGAACCAGGCGTACATCGCCTCGCGGCTGTCGATATTGTAGTTGTGCTGGTAGTTGAATTGGTTCACCGCGGTTTTGTCACCGGCTCCGTAGAGGTCATACACCTTCCTGATGGCCGGCCACTCTTCGTTCGGGACCTTATTGGTCCAATCCCCCGTCGCTGCGACGAGCATCTGCGGCTTCGGGGCGAAGCAGGCGCCGATCTCCGGATTATCAGTATCAACGCGAAGTCCGGGGCCATTTTCGCATAGGCATCCGCCCTGCATGTAAGACGAGATCATGTTGACGGGCACGGAGGCTTTGATACGATCGTCGACGGCGGAGAGGAGGAACGTCTGGGTTCCTCCGCCGGACGCGCCTGTCACTCCGATCCGGTTCGCATCCACGTCCGGCAGGCTCGTCAGGTAGTCCACTACACGGATGCTGTTCCAGAGCTGCAGGCCCAGCAGGCTGACGTTCCAGATCCAGGGTCGCAAGTTCCCGGCGAACTTATGATCGACCTGATTCGTGTCATTGTAACCGACCATGTCATAGGCGAAGACCACGTGCCCCTGCCGCGCCAGGTTGACGCCGATGCTGACGAGATTTCCTCGGCCGACTCCCATTTTGCCGTCTTTCGTCGTTCGCTCGACGTCGGGTTGAATCTCCAATCGCCCGTTGTTCCAGTGGCCGTGCGGATTGGCAATGCCGGGATGCTTGCCGCCGGTCTTTGGGCGGTAGAGGTTGCCGCAAAGATAGAAGCCGGGCATGGTTTCCAGCGCGACGTTCTCAATGGTGTAATCCGGCCCGACGATTTTGCCCGTCACGCGCGGATTGAGGGGTGTCTTCTCAGGCATCGGTAAGAGTCCCGAGCTGAATAGAATCTGTTCCCTCAGTGCTTTAGCCCGCGACGCCCAGGCTTTCTTGTCTGTTGGCGGAGTGAAGAGATGGTGCGTGTCGATATCCCGGGGGGCGCTTGCGCGAGAGGTTTCGGGCATTCGGCCCTCCGATAAGCCAGGAATCGAAAACGAGATTACCGCGAGAATTGCGACGCAGCCAAGAAAAGTCGAACGAGTCGAAAAGTGAAGCATTTGACGGCTCCTTGAAGTGGAGTAGAAGAAGGGACATTCTTTGAAACTTTTCACCGTGGTATGCAGACGCGAATAATTCGCACGCAGGCTTCGGGTGTTTGCACGGATGATCGCTCGAATTATTCGCCCTTTCGTTCGATCGGCCGACGTGGGCATTTCACTGGTGACCTGTTTCACTCTCTTAATTCGCCGGCAATCCGAACACTCCTCCCGGCCGGGGCGCCGGAAGTTGGCGGGCGCCCTCCGGGATGACTAGCCGGAATGTCGAATCGTCTATGGCGGTATTCCATCTCTGGCCGATCGTTTCGACGTGCAGCTCATCCCCCTTGGAGTTTTGCGCGCGGACACCGAGGAATTCGAAGGTGTCTGAGTCGATGTGAATCCAGACCTGGCCGTTCTTCGATTTCCCGTAAAGAATGTATCGGTGAGGCGTCTCAGCAAGATTGTTGGTAGTTTTGCGGACATTGTAATCGGCGGCGAATTTCTTTGCGCTGTGAAGCAAGGGACGGAGAATATTGCTCAACCGATCGACTCTCCGGGGTTCCCGATAGTAGTCGCGGGTTGTGGGATGGTAGGTCATAAGCTCCTTCCCGTTGTCGACGCGCAGCATCTGGCTGACCGAGCGGACTTTGCCGGAGGCGGAGGTTGTGATGACATCGATGCGGCTTCGCGAGAGGTGTCCCGTGCGATCGCCCTGGGCTTTCGCCTGAATCAGCGTTTCGGCAACGGAATCTCCGCGGATGAACTTGGCGCTGATGGTTCCCTGGAAACTGTTGGCTCTGTCATATCGGTCGAGCATTTTCTCGAGGATCGAATTGGCCGAGTGCGCGATTGCCGTCGGATGGGGTGACGAGTTCGAGAACTTGTGTTTTGGCTGCGATGCGCCGGCTGCATACAAACACAGGAAGGCGAGTAAACAATGCACAACGCTTACCCGCCGCCCATCAGCAGCCTGGCGAGGCCGCGCCTCGGAAGATCCGGCACCAGGATTTTCGCTTCCATTCCTTCGCGCGCAAGCAGCCGCTCGGCCGCGAGGTATCCGCTGCGGCAAGCGCCTTCCATCGTCGAGGGCCAGCCGGTGCGCGTCCATTCACCAGCGATGAAGAGGTTATCTATCGGGCTCTGCTGGTCCGGCCGCAGGGCATCGGCGCCCGGGGTGGGGGAGAAGGTTGCCTTTCTCTCCTTTACTACGAACCATTTGTTGATAACTGCGGCCCGCGTTTCCGGAAGCGCCTCTTCAACCTCTTTGCGCACCAACTCGTAGACCTCTTCCTTCGGCATGTCCGCCATCTCTCGATCTGCGCTGATGACGATGCTAAGATACGTCGAAGCCTTTTCCGCAAGGTTGAAATTCCGAGTTTTGTTGAAAATCCAATCGCTTCGCTGGTCCAACAGGGCCACGGAGTCAGGACATTCGATCGGCCGGTCGTACCAGAGGTGAACGCCGATAATGGGGGATAGCTCGAGCCGCTTCAGGTTCTCGAAATACTCGATGCCTACCGTGAGCTCCATCGGCAGGAGCTTCAACAGCAGATCGAACTGGAGCGCGCTGACGTAGTAGTCCGCATGGAATTCATCGCCGTCCTGCAGCGTCAGCCCGGTGATGCGTGGCTTGGCCCCACCCTCAAAATGGACACGGTTGACGATTGTGCGAAGGCTTGTGCAGCCACCTCGCTTTTGGATATAGGAGATCGCAGGCTCAGTGTAAAGGCTTCCCAGAGGAACGGCAGGAATGCCGAAATGGAACGCGTCGCGGTGCCCAAGGAAACCATCTCGGAATATCTTGAAAGCGTGCGTACAAGATATTCGATCGAGGCTCTCATTGCAGGCGCTTACGAGCACCGGTTCCCAGAACCGCTTGACCGCGCGTTCGGTCTGGCCCATCCGCTGGTACCACTCGCCGATATCCAGTAAGTCGTAGTCGATTCCCGTGCGTGGCCGCAGCATGGCTGCCATCGCGCGGGCTATCGCAAGCTTATCCTTAATGCCGAGCGACCGGAACCCGAGGAACGAAAGCGACGTATGAAGCGGCGCGGGGAGGTGGCACGAGGCGATGACGGAACGCACCCCGGCGCCGTCCAAGAAATGGAGCGTATCGTGGTATCGAATCTGCTCGTGTACGCCCAGGCGATCGAAAAGATTCGCGAGGTTCGTGCAGCAGCGCATCGTACCGTGCTGGCATGCGTCGATCCGCTCGCCGGACTCCCGATCGTAAAAAGAAGAGGCCCGCCCGCCGAGCATGGGCCGTTTCTCGTAAAGGGCCACGCGCAATCCGGCCTCAGCGAGAGCCGTCGCAGCGGCAATGCCTGCTACGCCTCCGCCGACGACGATCACCGATTTACGAGAATCCGGCATTCATTCCTTTCGAATTCGACCCACGACAGTGTCAGACCGTCGATTCCCAGGATATAGGCGGCGTGGAAGGCTCCCGGGTTACCGATTCTATACGCGCTGAAGCCGGCTGCCCAGCCAGGCCTGCGCGACGATTCCAACCTTCTTCGGGGTGGACAGACGCGCACGCTTCGAAAACACGTCGTAATCCTGCGCTTCGATCTTCTCGAGTACGCCGCGATAGATGCGGTACATGATCTGGAAGGTCGGCCGGCTGACCGGATCGATCAATGGCTCCAATGGGGCGGCTTTCGCATAGAAATCACGCGCTCGTTCGCACTCGAAGCGCATCAAGGCTTGGAACCGCACGTCCGTCACGCCGCTCAGCAAGTCTTGCTCGGAGTATTCGAAGCGCCGGAGATCCTCCAACGGAATGTAGATGCGTCCGCGTTCCGCATCCTCTTTGATGTCCCGCAGGATGTTGGTCAACTGAAATGCGATTCCGCAGGCTTCCGCGGGGATATAGGCATCATCGCCTCCGCTGAACCCCCAAACGTGGATGCAGACAAAGCCCACGACGCTCGCCACGCGATAGCAGTACTGGTAGAGCTCGTCAAAGGTCTCGTAGCGCGTCTTCGTCAAATCCATCTCGACGCCGTCGATCAGGTCGTTGAAGAACCGCTTCGGGATCCGATGCTTCGTGGCTACGTCGTGGAACGCG
>JBGPOG010000141.1:0-9012 GCA_041487935.1 Chthonomonadia bacterium
CAACTGGAGGATATCCATTACGCCATGAGGACAAATAGTGTAAACCATGTCTCCGGCCAACTGTAAACTATGTCTCCGGTCTATACAGGGATGACGGGGGCTGTGACAGTTTCTTACGCTCAACCCCGCGCAATGCGCGGTAAGGCGCTCGGGATGACGGATGGCGGAACTCGCACTTACTCTAACCCAATTACCCAATTACCCAACAACCCAACAACTCTCATGTCACTTGTAAACGCTCCCGAATACATCCCGGACACCCATCGCGTCAAGGTGTTCATGATGATCGTCTCGGCCGGATTGTTCTCCATCCTGGCGCGTCTCTGGTATCTCCAGATCGCGCACGGCGATGAGTATCTCGTCTCGTCGGACGTGAATCGAATCCGCCTGATTCGCCGCATCCCGCCTCGCGGTCAAATCGAAGACCGGAACGGCAAGGTGCTGGCGTCCAGTCGCAGAAAGATTGTCGTGTCGGTGGTCCCGGCGGAAATCCGTAAGAACAGGGGCGTCCTGCCGCTGCTCTCCAGCCTCCTCAACGTGCCTCAGAACGAATTGGCAGATACGATCGAAGCCAACAAAATCGGCGCGTTCGATCCGGTTCGCGTCGATGTGGATCTGGATATCGAGCGCGCAACTCGTATCGAAGAGCGCCGCATGGAGCTACCGGGCGTGATTGTCGAACCCGAACCGGTCCGCAACTATCCCGATGGCGACCTGTTCGGCCACATCCTCGGCCAGATGGGCCAGATCGCCCCGGAGGAGCTTCGCGATCGAAAATCGGAAGGATACAAGCCTGGAGATTTTTGCGGCAAGCTGGGAATCGAGCGGGCTTACGATGCCGACCTGCGGGGCAGGGACGGAGGCCGCGAAGTCGAGGTAGATGCCCGAGGCCGCATCCGGCGCGAGCTTCAGTCGAATGAGCCGGTCCCCGGATCGACCCTGCGTCTGACAATCGACCGCGACGTTCAATCCGTCGCCCAGACAGAGCTTAGGAGTTGGCTCGCGAAAGGCCATCCCGGCGCGGCGGTCGCGCTGGACGTCCGCACCGGCGCTGTGCTTGCGTTGGTAAGCGTCCCAGGCTACGATCCCAATCTGTTCGTCACAGGAATCACCGGTGAGAACTGGAACAAGCTCCGCGAAGACCCGGGCAACCCGCTGGTGAACCGTGCCATCTCCAGCGCCTATGCACCCGGTTCCACATTCAAACTGATCACCACAGCCGCCGGCCTCGAGACCGAACGAACGAGTCCGGGCGACACCGCTCACTGCAGCGGCGTAATGTATCTTGGCAAGTGGCGAAAGCGATGCCACAAGTCCGGCGGGCACGGCACCGTCAACCTGAATGAAGCCATCGCCAAGTCATGCGACATCTTCTTCTACCACCTAGGCCAGAAGCTCGGCCCGGAACGGATTGCGGAATACGCGCGCAAATTTGGGCTGGGAACGCGAACCGGAATCGATATCGTCCGCCGGGGCGACCGGCAGGTCGAGCGCGACGGTGTAGTGCCCGACCCGGAGTGGAAACGAGCGACGCACAGAGGCGAATGGTTCGGCGGAGAGACGGTTGACTACGCCATTGGCCAGGCAATGCTCGCCTGCACGCCGCTTCAAATGTGCAATGCCACGGCCGCAATCGCCAACGGCGGGACGCTCTTCCACCCGCAATTGGTGCAGTCGATTACGAGTTTCGATACGGCCCACAGGCCTCACTCCGTGAAAAAGCTCATACCGGCGATCGTCAAGCGAGTCGAAGTATCCCAATCCACGCTGAAGATCATCGCTAAGGGGATGCGCTCGGTGATGGAGCCAGGCGGCACTGGCGCAGCCTCCGCCATTCCCGGCCTAACGATCGCCGGCAAGACGGGTACCGCGCAGCGCATAAGCCACGGCAAAATGGCAAATGACGCCTGGTTCATCGGCTACGCGCCTGCGGACAAACCCGAAATCGCCGTCTGCGTCTTCGTCCAGGAAGGCGGCCACGGAGGTGCGACCGCCGCCCCGATCGCCAGGAAGATGCTTGCCAAATACTTTCATATCCCGATCGAAGAAAAATCGGTCGAACGCTCTTGGGACTAGAATACTTTAGGGAATGTAACGCTTTGCGGCTCGCGCGCAGGGACGAATAATTCGGGAGATCAGCCGTAATAGAATGAGGATCCCCTGTCCGAATTATTCGCCCATTCGTTACGTCGCATTTTACATTTCAACATTTGTAACCAATTGCCGCGGAGTGCTCCAAAATGAACGCACAGAATGTCAATCCAAATTGCCAGTCGATTTCACTAAGAAGATTCCACGGGTTAGCCTGCGCAGCGCTTGCAGGATCAATTTCGCTCCTAATATGCGTCCAGGCCGGCGCCCGGCCCGTCTATGCGATCAAAGAGGAGCGCACGTGCGCGTATTGCCACGTAAACCCAAGAGGCGGCGGCCAGAGAAATCCTCGGGGAACCTACTACGAAACCCACAAACACTCCTTCGTCGGCTATGACGAAGTCAAAGTGATGGGCCGGGGCGGCAAGCCCATCTTTCACGTTGCCTGGAGTGAGCCCTTTCCCGCCGGTGTGAGGAAGATCGGAACCGGGCCGACAGCCAGGGACGGCCAAAACCGCCTCGTCCTGCTTATGGCCGGCCCCAGCGCGAATGCCCGGCGAATCGAAGTCCGCAAGTGGGACGAAAAAACGAAGACTTGGGTCACGGAATTCACGGACGATGCCCCGAGCGGCATCGACACCCTCGCCGTCGGAAGATATTCACAAGACGCCTTCGCCGTCATCGTTTGCTCTGGAACGATGTGGTTTTGGGACGGTTCGGCTTACAAAAAGGCTGTTATGAGTAAGCCGGTGGCGACGCTCGGGACGGTCATTCTTCGCGACGGCAGCGAGCGACTGTTCGCCCGGCAGGGAGATTCTGCCAAGTCATATAAGTACAACGTGTACAAAGTAAACGTCAATAGCAGCGAATGGCTCACCGGCGCGCAAGACCCGCCCCGCTCAGGCGAAACAGTATTCTCCGAAATGAAGGGCAGGTCCGAGGACTTGGCGGCCCTAGGATTGGATGTAAATCTCTCCAACGGAGGCATTGTGGGATTTTGGGATGCGAGTAAGGAGTCGCCATTTCTATACGCCGTTTCAATCGAGGCTGATGTCGCGTCGACTGGTGCCAATCCAAGCGAGAATCTGGTTCTAAGGGGCCAGCGAAACTACGTCACCGTATTAGATCCGAGGACGGCCAATACGATCAAATCGCTCTGGCGCAGCGACAAGCTCGACGGCCGGGTCCTGGACATTATCCTGGACGACCCCAAAACCGGCGCCCGGGGCATCACCGTCCTCACAGAATCCGCCGACGGCAAAGGAACGATCATGACTTTCTTCCAGTTGGATTGAAAAGGTGGTCCATTGAACGATTTGATCGACCGAACGGTCCACGAAGTCTCCCAGGGCCGCGTCTTCGCCCTCTTGCCGGACGATATTCAGGATCGCATCCGCGCCCTCCCGGAACACGAAGTCCGAGCCGCAGCAATTCGCGGCATCACGCGCCCCCAGCCGGGCGACACCGCCCAGAGCGCGCGCTTGCTCCTCAATCCGTGCCTCACCATCCAGTGGTTGTCCGCATTCGAAGAGCTTGGTCTGCCGCGGAATCTCCAGGTCTTCGAGCCCTGCACCGGCAGCAGCGAGCCGGTCATCTATGCCGCCGAAATCTACAGCGACGGCGAAGGCTCATACACCAGCCTCAACCTGAACCGTCCTCTTGCCGCCGAGCTGCGCGCCAAGCTCGCCAAGCTCCGCATGAAGATCCGCATCATCGAGGACGACGCCTCGCGAGACGCGCTTCCGGTCCCTCCGGCAAGCATCGACATTGCCTGCTTCCACCACGCCATCAACGACATCCTCCAAACCGCCGTCTCCGAACCCCGCGGCATGGACACCCGCACCGTCGATTGGTGGGCAAACGAGCGCCAGATGATCCAGTGGCTCGCGGAAGACTATCGAGCCGGTAAGCTGGATGAGCGCGCGCGGCCCGCCCTGGTGCAGGCCGTGAAAAACGCGGTGGCCATGGTGAAACCCGGCGGGTGCCTTCTCTTCGATCACTGGACCTGGGAAGCAGGCCGCAACTCGGATTACCTGCCCTGGGACCTTTTCTGCGACCTCATTCCCCTCGCCCGACGTTGGATTGAGGAAGAACGCCTTCCAGTAGATGAGCAACCCCTAAAAGGACGCGATCCCCAATGGTGGATGTGCCTGCGGGTAGTTTCAGGTTGAAATCCCGCAACACTGCGGAGCTAATTGCGAACTTAAACAAGGAAAATAATAATCGACCCCAACAAAATCGTCGTCGCTCCTGAGGGCGGCGAGGAGGGGTCGACCATGCCCGACAATACTTACGCTCCCTGTCCAACCTGCAAGGCGCTCAACATGACTCACCGCCGTGAGTGCTGGCGGTGCAAGCGCACTCTGCCAATGTTGCTGACGCTAAACAATCGCAATAACCCATCCCAAAGCAGGCCGCCCTCGTCGCCAGGGACTAAGGCGGATCCGCCTGCATAGGGCCGTTCCTGAAGCCGGACGATGTTGTCACCTACCCAGCGTCCGGCTTCAGCATTGCCAATTGCCAAAGCCGGCCCACACAGCGTTTGGTCCAATCGAATCCCGGATGGCTGCAGCGCTAATGCCGAAGCATCCGAATTGCAGCTTTGTCACGAACGGCAATCAATCCTCCGGAATCCGCATCCCTCTTCACCTCAGCACCTTCTCCGGAACGGCGGGTAACCCGTACCGCTCCCGGAACGCCGCCTGCTCCACCGATTGCTTCGGAAATCGTCCGCGCTCCTTCTTCCACTCAGGGGCCGGGCTCTTCAAATACCGCGCCCGGCGCTCCAGGCGGTTCGGGTCCCGCGATAGCCGGCACACCTGGTTCGCGCTGAAATAGACGGGACAATTCTGCTTCCCCGATTCCCGCTGCCAGACGAACAGCCGGCCGTATCGAGCGTAAGCGGAAACCGTCACCGGCTTAACCCCGAGGATCATCGCCGCCTCAGCCCGAGTCAAAAACGCATCTCCCGGCGGCGGGAGCCTGTATCTTCGCAAGGCGGATACCGGCAAGATTGCCGTTGAACGAGTAGGAAGCTGCGCGGCCGCCGTCTCCCGGACGCTTGAATACTCCGTTGTTCTTGATGTAGGGCATCAGGCTCTTTTTAAACCCTTCCGCTGTGAGTTTGTACGTTCCGTTATAGTCCTGCGACAGCATCAACGCGCCCAAACAGATCTGCTTTACGTTAGAAAGGCAGGCGGTTGCTTGCGCTGCGCCGCGCGCCTGCCCGAAGGCATGCGAGCAAACAGAGTGTGAAGCAGAAAATGGCATTTCGCAGCATCGTTGGCCTCCGGAAGGATAATATGAAATGACAGAGACGCTCGTCCGCTTATCTTGGACGGTAAATCCGGCTTCGATACTCTTCCGGTGTACGGCGCGGCGATATGTACCTTTAACGCAATGTGCCCCTTTTGCCGGTGACAAGGCCTCGCCCGCAACATTTGCGCCGAAATGACTTGCACCGGTACGGGCTTCGTCATCGATTCTCGCGGTTATGTCTTGACCAACAACCACGTCGCGTGGGGAGACGACGCGCTCACGAATCGGTCATACGCTGTTGAGATGGACGACGGCACTATCATTACGGACGCAAAGCTAGTAGGCCGGGACGAGCTGACCGATCTCGCCGTTCTCGACATACGCAAGTTCTGGCCGAAGCCGCTGCGCTTGGCTGATAACGATTCCATCGTGCCCGGCCTCGAAGTGCGCGCAATCGGTTTTGCCAAGGCCCAGCGCGGCATGCCCAGCTTAACGCGAGGAATTGTAAGCGCGCTGGATCGCGATGTTGTGGAGAACCAATGTGGGAAACCGGTCGAGTTAGCGGGAATGCTCCAGACCGACGCCGCCATCAACGGCGGAAACTCCGGCGGGCCCCTTATCGACGAGGTTGGCCGCGTTGCAGGCGTCAACACAGCCGGCCGCACCGACGCCCAGGGGATGTTCTTCGCCGTCCCAGCGGGAATTGCCCAAACCTGCGCCCGCCGGCTCATCGCGGAAGGCGAGATCCGGCGCTCCCGACTCGGAGTGGAGACCGGCACGATCGACCGGGCAGCGCACCAGTCATTGGCGGAAGACCATCTTTACGTTTCTGAGGGCGCCCTCGTCAAGAAGGTAGGCGCCGGCTCGCCGGCAGAAAGAGCCGGGATCGCCGCGGGCGACGTAATCGTCAGGCTCGGTAGCTGCGCCATCCGTAACCGAGGCGATCTCGCCAATGCCAGGTTATTTATCCGGCCAGGGGAAACCGTGGACGTAACGTTTATCCATTATATGAAGGGACACTTCGAGCCGGGCTCCCTGTCGTCCGTGGCGCCCGGCGACCGCATAACGCGCACAATCCGCCTCGACTGACAGGCAGTACTACGATCGCCTTGCCTGAGCGTACAAATTGAAAGCGGTTGCTGAGAAATCTCGCCGTGGCTCTGCCGGCACCGGTCGATCCAGCGGCGGAGCCGGCATCGCGTGACGCGAACGGTAAGATCTAATCCTGATTCAGTGCGCGTACAGGTTATATCCGTTCGCCAATGCTCCGTACGGCAGGAATGGGCAATCTCGCCGCTTAACCTATGTAGGCAGGTTATCCATAACAGTTTTGTCCTGGTTTGCAGGCACTGAATCTTGCACTGTGCGTCTGGCGTTTCCTGCAATTGGTCCATTGTGCTATGTATCTTTTGCTCTTAAATCCTAACCCCTTGTCCCGTATGCTGGCGCCCCTCCTCCTAGCGGCGCTCGTGTTCGCACTAACGGAAGTCAAATCGCAGACCATCGTCAACGGCCGGCGCTCGCTGGTAATGGATGGCAAGGCAGCACAGCTCATTGTGGATCTTGGCGGTGGCTCGATTGTGAACTTCCACCTCATTGATATGGGATTGAATCCGCTCCACTGGGGAACCGAGGGCGACTCCACCACTCCACGCCCCATGTGCCATTTCCTCTGCCTGGATCGCTGGGGACCGCCATCGGATGCGGAACAGAAGAACGGCATGCCATTCCACGGCGAAGCCTCCAACGTTCAATGGCAAGTGCTGCAAGCACCGTTGGCTGAGGGACAGAAGATCCAGGCAGTAATGACCGCAACTTTGCCGCTGGCAGGACTTAAAGTGAAACGCCGGATAGAGCTCTCTGCGGGCGCGCCTTACTTCGTCGTGCGAGAAGAGGTAACGAACGCCAACAAACTGGGCCGCATTTTCAACATGGTTCAGCACCCGACCATTGGCCCGCCTTTCTTGGACGAGCGCACCGTCGTAGACGCCAACGCCCGTAAAGGATTCATGCAGAATAGTCCTTTACCCAATCCTGAAGATTCTGTTGTGAATTGGCCGGAAGCGCTCTTGGATGGCAAGCCTGTGAACGTGCGGCATTTGACCGGCAACCCCAATCCGAACGTGGTCTCTTATACGATCGACGAGAAGTACGGCTGGGTCACTGCCTGCAATGCCGACCGGGGTTTGCTCATCGGGTACCTCTGGAAGACTGCGGAATATCCCTGGTTCAACGCCTGGCGGCACGTCGAAAATGGCAAACCATTAGCCCGAGGCCTTGAATTCGGCACTGCGGGTCTGCACCAGCCGTTTTCAATTCTCGTGACAAAGGGTCGAATACTTGGGCGCCCGCTGTACGAATATCTGGATGCCAACCAAACGATTGCCAAGAGTTATGCGTGCTTCCTATTCAAGATTCCAAAAGATTACAAAGGAGTGGAACGAATTACCTATCGTGAAAACCGTTTGGTGCTTCACGGGCGCGATGCCGGGCCCGGGCGGAATTTGACGATGGAAGTGGGTGATCTGTTCCATACAGGCGCTATTGAGAAAAGCGGCGAATGAGGGCACAGCAAGAAGGTTCGAAATCGAGGAGAGCACATGAATAGAATCGTTGTACGACTGCTGCAGTTCGGTCTGATATTTGCCGGCTTCCTGCCTTCATTGCTCCATGCCCAGGATAACCCGGAGGAACTCCAACGCACGAGCGTGGCGCAGGCTATACGAAGCAACGTCTTCCTGGCAACTGTCGAGTCGAATTGGATTGGCCAGACCAGCCGATTCTGGTACAGAAACGACTACCCGGATGGACGGCGAACGTTCATGTTGGTGGATGCCGCTGTCCCCTCGAAAGCCCCTGCTTTCGACCATTTGAAAGTGGCGGGCGCCCTCTCCAAACAATTGGGGAAAGACTTAGACGCAGACCATCTGCCGGTCGAGGTCATCGGATTTCCGGACGGAAAGCCGGAGATGCTCGCTCTCATCGAAGACAAGACATTCGCGATAAACCTTCAGAATTACGAAGTTCGACTTTCGGAAACACCGCTCACCCGGCCGTCGCCCTCATTTGGAAGGCGGCGAGGAGGTGGAGGCGGGGAGGGCAGGCCGCCCACCACACCCGTTTCTCCCGACAAGAAGTGGGAGATAGTCCTGCGGGAATACAACGTCATACTGAAAGACGCTCAGACCGGGCAGGAGGCGCCGCTCACGACAGACGGCAAGCCGGACGACCGCTACCAGGGACGCGCCTACTGGTCGCCGGATTCCCTGAAAGTGGTCCTCCTCAAGACCGTCCCGGCCCAGGAGCACAAGGTGTATGAGGTCGAGTCATCGCCGAAAGACCAGCTCCAGCCCAGGCTCCGAAGCTTCGATTATCTCAAGCCAGGGGATCGCATCGAGCATCCGCGCCCGCATCTATTCGACATCGCAACACGCAAAGACACTCCCATCTCCGACGAGTTGTTTTCAAATCCCTGGGAGATCACCGAGCTGAACTGGGAACCCGATTCGAAGCGATTTACCTTCCTCTATAACCAGCGCGGCCACCAGGCAATGCGCCTTATCGCGGTCGACGCCGAAACAGGTTCCGCTAAGATTGCTATTGACGAGCAGGCCAAGACCTTCATCGACTGGACTAACAAAGTGTTCCTTCACCGTATCAAGA
>JBGPOG010000142.1:0-8951 GCA_041487935.1 Chthonomonadia bacterium
CGAGCCTTCATTGTCCTCATTCGGCATGAAACTGGGTATTAGTGACCTCGCGCTAACCGACTGCCGGCCTAATGTCGATTTCAATGCTAAAGAGCCTGTGCATGATAGGTGATTGTACCACGGGTTGGGGGAGTTCGGACGAGAGGGAGACCAAGTAATTCAGGTGTTGTCCGAACTGAGTGAAAAGCACGGCGCCAGTGCGCCGCCGGTCAGATTGAGCCGAATGCTCACATCTGTATCACTCATCGCCCCGAGCGGGGCCCGGCATCACATTCAGACAGCGACGCCGCTCGCCAGAATATCAAGCCGTCGGTGCTTTTGGTTACTAGAGGCTCCGCCGAAAAGTTTGTCTTGCGAATGATAGCCAAAGGAACCTCGCTCCAGAATGCTCGGAGAGCCGCCTCTCGCCATAATCACAGGTTTTTCGACCCGGTAGCAATCATGTATTTTGCGGCGAAACGGGGTTTTCGGCCAACCTTCTAGAGGAGATCGTCGGAGGGCTGCAGGCCGAGCTTACCCACCTGGAGCAGATCGCCAACACAGCATCCATCTACAAGCGGGAGCATCTGCGCTGGCGTGCGCGTCTCCGTTCGTCTTGAGCCCGGATCAGACCACGTATGTACTCAATGTCTACAACCTTCAGATCGTCAACGGCATCGGTTATACTGGCTCAACCAACGGCCTGGGCAATCTGATCGTCGGCTACAATGAGAACTTACCTCTCTTTGACCGCTCGGGTTCGCACAACCTTGTCGGGGGCATAGACCAGGGATACTCGTCGTTCGCCGGGCTGGTTGCACGCTTCTCAAATCAGGTCAAGGCTCCTTTCGCCTCCGTGAGCGGAGGGGTGGGCAACACTGCATCCAAGCAGGGTTCCGCAGTGAGCGGAGGGTCCGCAGTTTCGCTAGGGAGCCTTGTAGGCTGGGCGGCCGGGGCCTTGCACACACCGTAACGCATTGCGTGCCGCGCCCTGACCCGAGTTCGTCGTTGGATCAGGACTGGACCTTCCGACAGGCCGTGGTGGACGGGATATCCCGTTGCCAGGGCCTTTGCGTTGCGACACATTCACTCCCCTCTAGTCATTCTTGACCAGTGCCGATAATTCTAACTGGACAGATGCTTCGACAAACACAATGAGTGCATCCGGAAGCACAATCTGGTGCGGGCTGACTACCCCACATCCAACCCACAGCAGATATGCGAACCCATTCAAGCATTTGCAAACCAATTTTCTGTAAGACACATTACCGGCCGCCGCAAGATTCTCGTCTCTGGCACTAGTAGTTACACACATGCATTCGAGACGACCCAACAGCACAGAATTCCGGCATGCAGAGCTTCCGGCAATCCAATCATGACTCAAAACAGGACGCTAGATCCCGAAGATTGGGACGAAATCGGTCACACATTTCATCGAGCGGTAGACCAGTGCCTCGACTTCATGCGCGGTGCGCGAGATCGTCCGGTTTGGAAACCCGTTCCGGAGACAATCAAGGCGAGGTTTTTAGAGGCTGCGCCAGACAAGGGAACGCCGCTCGATGAGCTGCTCCCGTTCTTCCAGGAAGCGATCTTACCTTATGGAACCGGAAATACCCATCCGCGATTTTTTGGATGGGTGCACGGCAGCGGCAATGTGGCGGGCGCGCTGGGTGAGATGCTGGCTGCCTTTATGAATTGCAACGCCGGCGGCCGCGACCACATCGCGGTCTATGTCGAGCGGCAGGTGATCGATTGGTGCAAGGAGATCTTCTCTTTCCCTGCTTCGAGCAGTGGAATCTTGACGAGTGGCACCTCGATGGGGACTTTGATTGCGCTCACGGTAGCCAGAAATGCCAAAGCAAAAGCCGATATTCAGCAGGTCGGCCTTGTGGGACTTCCCAAACGGCTGGTTGGCTACACGTCCAGCGAAGCCCATAGCTGCGTTGCGAAAACATTCGAGATGCTTGGGCTGGGACGGGAAGCTCTTCGGCTCGTTCCGGTGGACGCCAACTACTGCATGGACGTTGGCCGGCTGGCTCAAATGATCGCGGCCGACCGCGCCGACGGCCTGGAGCCGATTGCGGCCATCGCCTCGGCCGGCACGGTCAATACCGGCGCAATCGACGATCTTGACGCCATTGCCGATCTCTGCCGCGAGCAGGATCTGTGGATGCACGTCGATGCCGCATTCGGCGGCCTGGCAATCATCACGCCCGAGTTTCGCGAACGGCTCGAGCCGATATCGCGCGCCGATTCCGTCGCGTTCGATTTTCACAAATGGCTGCACGTCCCTTACGATGCCGGCTGCGTCCTCCTCAAAGACGAGGAAGCTCACAGGAACTCCTTCTCAGCCAGGCGCGAGTATTTGATGACTCTTCAACGAGGCCTGGCAGGAGGCGACCCCTGGTACTGCGAGTATGGCCCCGAGTTATCGCGCGGATTCCGTGCGCTCAAGATCTGGTTTACGATCGAGGCCTACGGCATCCACCGCTTTGCCGAATTAATCGCGTGGAACTGCGAGCAGGCCCGCCATCTAGGGATCATGATACGAGACAACAGCCAACTTCAACTGCTTGCAGACGTAACTCTCAACATCGTATGTTTTCGGTTCATTGTCAATGGCCTTTCCGATTCCGAGCTCGACGCGCTTAACGGCAACATCGTCGCGGACCTGCAACTTCAGGGCATCGCCGCTCCCTCGACGACCAGTATTCAGGGCAAAACGGCCATACGAGTGGCAATTACGAATCATCGGACGAATCTGGAAGACCTTGACGTGCTTGTCGAGGAAATCTGCCGGTTGGGTAACGAGGCATGCCAGGCTGTTGTTACACGGAATGTGCCCATCCCAAATGAGATCGATGCTCTCGCCGCGTAGGGCTTCCGGCGAAGACGCGGGCCCGAACGAATGAACTCTATGCTGACACAGCTTTGCGCTCCCATGGAGCGGATATTGGTGAGCGGCGGCGACTCGCGGTCCGCGATCGACAAGCGGACAGGCCTAAACGTTTATGGTTGCTCGCCTGTCCCGAGACCGGTAGTCCTCAATTTCGGCTCGTCCACGGCCAGTTCAATCTCAAGAAGGGCGTTCTGTCATCTCGAGTGCGAGCGTGAGAAGTTACTCGAATTGTCTCCGAGACAAGACTTTCTCGACAAGCAGATTGAGAGACAGCGATTCGAACTCAAGGGGCTGCTTGGATTGGGCAATACGGGTACAGAAATCGTCTTCTCTCCCTCAGGCACCGACTCGGCGCTTCACGCACTATTCCTGGTGCGCGCCTTAACGGATTACGCTCCGATCGACAACGTTCTGTTAGCATCCGATGAAACCGGCAGCGGTGTGCCGTACGTCTCATCCGGCAGACATTTCAGCGCCATTACGCCGGATGGAAGTGCAGTCTCAAAAGGCGAGCCAATAGCAGGTCTGTCCCAAGGCGTGACACTGATACCCATTCCAATACGGAATACAGAAGGAGCCTTGCGGTCGCCGGAAACCATCGACAATGACGTTCTTGAAACCGTTTCGCTATCCATCGCCATGGGCCGCAGAGTCCTGTTGCAAGTCATGGACAGCTCGAAGACAGGGCTTCGATGTCCAAGCCTGACATGTCTCAGGGCCATCCAAAGCCAGTTCGGAGGCTCCGTCCAGATCGTGGTGGACGCGTGCCAGATGCGTATAAGCCTTAAGCGGCTAAGATGGCACCTGGACCAGGGGCACATCGTGCTAATCAGCGGGTCGAAGTTTTTCACGGGGCCACCTTTCAGCGGAGCCATGCTTATTCCTGAATTGCTGTCCGGTCGGATGGTGAAAGTCACGCAGGTTCCACCCGGTTTGCGGAACTACACCAGCAAATGCGCCTGGCCGATATCTTGGCAACGTTTGCGAACGGCATTGCCTGACACATCAAATCTCGGGCAATATTTCCGCTGGGCTGCGGTACTTCACGAGATGCGCGCGTACTTTGCCATCCCATTGGAATTTCGCCGTTCGGTGCTCAAACAACTTGCGGAAGTTACGACCGATCTCATAAATGGCCACCAGGCTAAGCTCGTCCCTTTGAAGGAATGGAAATGCCCCTCCGATGGAATCGATGACGAGGAAATGGCGGCCGGAACCATATTTTCGTTCATGGCGCAGCAACGCGAAGGTTGGATGTCGTTCGACAATTCGAACAAGATCTACCGGGCCCTCAACGAGGACATCTCACGGGTATTGCCCGCGGATCTTTCCAGAGCGGAAATATCCCTTGCATCCCAGATTTGCCACATTGGCCAACCAGTCAATATTCCCGTGAACACCTCCTCGAAGGCAGGCGCCTTTCGCATTTGCACGAGCGCCCGTACTGTTTCCGACGCCTGGTTGCGCAACGGGATGAAAAACGGAACGGCTATCGATCTTGATCGAGAGCGCAATGAATTACAGACAATTCTGGATAAGATAGGGCTCGCCTCGCGATGTTTTGATTCTATTGCGAGGTCTGCGATTTGAATTCGCTCACGAAGGAACTCGGTTTGACACAAACTCTCACGGCCGAACGAGTCGGCTGCTCTATCCCGCCTATCATGGGTCTTGCCAGGATCGGAAAGATGGCCTTTGATGGAGTCGACCTAATCCCTCTCTGGGAAGAGCTGGCCGCCAGGTTCTCCCGAAACGACTCTGATGTCGCGGCGCTGATGGATATGTGCATCGTCGCTCAGATCATCAACAATGCGGGGCCAGGCCTTTCCCTCCAAGCCTCCGCCCTCAACGAGCGCCGGCTTTACCAATTGCCGGCGAAAACAACGCCCGCAAGGCTAACGCTCCTGGGGTTCGCCGCGGCCGGCAAGATCAGCGACAATACGCCCATCGAGTTCCTGATCGAAGACACGGACGTAACGCTCTATCTATTCTACATCGTGCCCGGAATGCCCCTGCCGCCGGTGCCCGGCCACGACCTTGCGATGGTGCTCGTTGGAGAAGGCGAAAGCACCCGGCCGGCCTTGCGGGAGCTGGAGCGACTTGTTGCCGAATGGCCGCGCCCTGTCCTCAATCTGCCGGGCCTTGTGCCGCAAGTTGGGCGCGAATGCCTTTATAAGGTTCTCGCAGAGATGCCCGGTATTGAAATACCCGCGACGATTCGCGTCGATCGTTCGACCCTGGAGGGTATTGGAGAGGGTGTGGCTTCCATCGAATCCGTCTTGCCGGATGGTGGATTTCCACTCATTGCGCGGCCGCTCGATTCCCATGGCGGCCACGGCCTGGAAAAGATCGAAAGCGCCGCCGAGGTGCCTTCGTACTTATCGCGGAACCCGGAATCGGAATTCCACCTATCTCGCTTCGTCGAATACCGCAGTCCGGATGGTCTCTACCGCAAGTATCGCATCGCGATTTTCAATGGACAGGCATTTCCCTGCCACATGGGGATATCCGATAACTGGATGATTCACTTTGTAAATGCCGGGATGGCCGAGAGCGCGGAAAAGCGCGCCGAGGAAGAGCGCTTCATGAACGGGTTTGATGAAGAGTTCGGTCCCCGTCACCGGAACGCGATGGCGGAAATGGCCGCCGTAACCGGTCTGGACTACTTTGGGATCGATTGCAGCGAGACTCCCGATGGCAAGCTGCTGGTCTTCGAGGCGGATACCGGGTTGGTTGTCCACAACATGGATTCGCCGGAACTGTTCCCCTATAAAGGCCGCCACATGCGCGCGATATTCGGCGCATTTCGAGCGATGCTTTTCCGGGCAGCAGGTCTCATACTGGAAACGAATGACGGCGGCGCAACCAGCGGAATATGCGCGTTCAAATCTCGATGATGTTTGAAATCTAAATGATGTAAGACATTTCCTCGCTTCTTTCCCCATCTCTACCACGATGGCACAAAAGTTGCACTAACCGTATCGGGTCGCGGGCAATCAAAACGATCTGGCCCGCCGGTTCCAGCTAATCCCCTATTTCTCTGTGTTGAGAGGAGAGCCAAGATGCACAAGAGACGTAATCTTTCGATCGCCATGCTTGCCGGATGCGTGGCCACGCTGTTTGCAATTGCCGCACTGCTGATGCCGTCCAAGAAGACCGGTGCAGACGGCGGAGGTCCCGGATTGAGCGAGGCGAACATCAAGACCATCATCAATCAGGGCGTCAACGCCGCAAACACCACGGCGAGCGCCAGCGGCCTGCGGAGCGTGGACGCGGTCAATGGCCCTAAGAGGGCGACCAAGATGGTCGTCGCAGTCGTCGCGCGCGACGGCAAGCTGCTGAAGGTCTATTCGCAGCCGGACGCATGGGTTGGATCCGTCGACATCGCCATCGCCAAAGCCCGCACCGCCGCGTTCTTCTCGAGCAACGAAAACGCGCTCACAAGCCGCATCATCGGGGTTCTCTCGCAAGCCCATAATCCCGACGGCACGGGCGGCGCAGGCCCGCTCTGGGGCATCGGCAACTCGAACCAGGTGGGCATCACCGGCAGTCCCGAGTTCCGCAACGGCATCATCACCTTCCCCGGCGGCGTTCCCCTGTACAACGCGCAAAGCAAGCTGGTGGGCGGCGTGGGAGTCAGCGGGGATGCGGTCGATCAAGACGAGTTCGTAGCCTTCGGCGCGGCCACAGGCTTCGCCCCGGGCGCCGGCGTCGTACAGCTCGGCATGACCCCCCCAAGCGTTCCGGCGATCCCCTAGATAACAACGATGCATCTGTAGAACGACCCGGCTGCCGTTGCGGCGGCCGGGTCGTTTGGCTTGACGTTGAAAGGCGCGGTACTCCTCGCCGCTTGAGTGGAAATCGCAGCCCATGCCCACCCGCCGGAACAGGCGAGTATCCCTCGAGTCTTCTGTGACGAGCTCGACCACTATCTACGGCACGTCGAAACGATGAGCCATCGATGTAAATAACCCATTCTGAGCCGCTGTAGTGTAGTGTCTCAGTAATGTCATTACAACGACGGCTAAGTGGCAAGAGCGTCATTCCGAACTGCCTTTGTGAGATACTGTGGAATCTGGCCAGTCGGCCACCCTAATGGGTGTTTTTTGCCTCGCATTGTAAGGACGAGCCGGAGACACTACAATAGACTGAATCAATCAATTGAAGCCGTCTTTCTTTCATGGTGCTTCCAGCGCGGGATATGAGCGTCTTGCAAGCAACGACCTATGTCCATAGAATTTGGCGACACCAGGTCCCAAGAGTGTCAACCTTGCGGTCAATCCCGACTCCAGCGAATCTGACGTTATTCCATAAATCTCTATTTTTGAAAGCTCTATCCAGAGTCCGCGCTCGATTACCGTTTCGGTCATCTCAACCTCTTCGCCAAGCGATGCATTGGCAAAGTCTTACCTGGCGATCCTCGTGAAAACAGTGCCGGCCTCTATTTCGCAGCCACAGTTTCGTCCAGCGACCATATGCTCGCCCCGAAACTCTACGATTTGAAAGCTTGGGTATTTCGGATCCATGACTCTTCCACACGGTTTCTAACGCTGCTCATCATGCTGTTGGCTCATTATATACCTGCTAGAACCAGAGGTTTAACGTCGTCTTCCGCCCTGCCGCACCCAGATTCTCCCGAATCGCCCGAATCATCAGCCCCATATCGGTACCCAAGGCGATCATCCGGAACCCCTGGTCGCGCCTTAGAATGGTGTCTTCTTGGCTGCGGGACATCACGCCTGCGGCAATTCCTTTGGCCTCCGCCTTGGCCCGGATTTCGAGAATGCGCTCCGCTACCCCTGGCCCCTCCCATTCTCCCTTGAATCCATAGGAGGCTGACAGATCCGCCGGGCCGAAAAAGATGGCCTCCAGGCCGGGGATGTCCAGAATTGCATCGATGTCGTCTACCGCCCCGCGCGTCTCGATCAAGGGGATAATGAGGGTCTCTTCATCCGCGCAATTGATGTATTCCTTCGATCCCAGTCCCCACTGGACGGCGCGGTCGCCGCTGATCCCCCGGATTCCGCGCGGCGGGTATTTCCCGTACGAAAAGCCGCGCTCCACGTCCGCGACTGATTGAGCGTACGGGAGAATTACCCCATGCGCGCCTATGTCCAGCGCGCGCTTGACGTCACTCATTTCGATGCCCGGCACGCGGACCACCGCCGCAGTCTCGGAGCCGCGAACGGCGCGCACGTGGTCCATGACCTCGTGGAAATCCAGATGGCCATGCTCCGTGTCGACACAGACCCAGTCCAGCCCGAGAGCGACCGCGGCCTCGGTGACGGACGGGCTTTCCGTGCTGACCCAGAGGCCGTAGCACGTTTCTCTTGCCTGTAATCGCTGGCGAAGTGGATTTTTCGGTGGCATGACTGTGCGGTTCTAGTCGATAGAGTTGGAATACCTATGAATTAGCTCGTGTTATTCAAGGCGAGGAAGAGCACATATTATCGATCAGTCGAGATGAAAGATCTCTTCCAGTATCAAAAAACTCTCGTCAGGGCGCTTGCCGTCCAGCCCTTCGAAGTAGGGCGCCATCCTGGCCTGCCAACGCGTGTTGACCTCGCGGGACTCCATCTCGGCTAGTGACTTCTCGAAGTCTTCTGTCTCCAGGTAGCCGAAAAGCGTACCATCGCCGCGGGCAAACAGCGTGTAATTGGTCCACCCGGCTTCGCGCAGCGCCTGCTGCATCTCCGGCCACACGTTCTGGTGCGTTCCTTTATACTCCTCGAAGCGATCCGGCCTGACTTTCAAAACGAATCCTACGCGCTGCATGGACTTACCTCCAATGTCGTTGCATAACCCAGTTAGCAGAGTCAATTGCTAAAGCCGGTGCATTGTCATCCCGAGCAATTGATGCTGCCGGCAACACGTTGCGTGTAATGACAAAACGCAGCAATTCCGTCATCCGAACCGTCAGCAATTCCGTCATCCGAACCGTCGGCAATTCCGTCATCCCGAACCGTTGTTGTGAGGGACCTGCTTTTGACGTTTAGTGTACGAATATCAACTGCTAATTCAAAAACAGATCCCTACGGGATGACGGGGGCTGTGACAGTTTCTTACGCTCAAC
>JBGPOG010000143.1:0-8925 GCA_041487935.1 Chthonomonadia bacterium
CTCGAGCTGGGGCGCGCCGGTAGCCATCAGCGCGCCAGGCGGGGATAAGTCTCGGGGTGAGGATGCGGGGATTTTGCAGAATACAGTTTTGTCTCGTCGTCGCCACCTCGAGGTCACTAAAGCACTGGACAACCCAAATGACGGGTCGTTCGACCAACTGAGCGTTTTTGACAATTCCATTTTCAACAGGGACCATGAAGGGCCGCCGGAAACAATGAAAGACCCGGTCGGCGAGCACCAATATCTATTGGGCCCGGATGGCAATGAACTGGACGACGGCTACTATTCCTTCCAGGGCACGTCGATGGCTTCGCCGCACGTGGCGGGGGTGGCGGCGCTGGTGGTATCCCAGGGGGTGAAGGACCCGGCGGAGGTGAAGTCGATCCTCCAGAAGTCCGCCCAGAAGCGCGGACCGAAGGAGAAATTCGGGGCCGGCGAAGTCGATGCGTTTGCCGCGGCCAAGCTCGCGAAGAGCACGAACCTGCTTTACTACGGCCGCATTGGGCTGATCGGCGGGATATGGGCGTTGGCTCTTGGGATCGGCGGGCTACGCCGGAGCCGGGTGCGATCCGTCATGATCGGCACTGCAATGGCGTTGTCTCTCGGGCTGCTGATGCCCGAAGTCGTGATGGTTCTGGCCGGATTCGACTCGGCCTGGAACCTGGTGGGGCACAGCGTGCTGCTGCCGGGATACCTTTTGATGTGGGAATCTGAGACCAAGTCCGAGAAGCGGTTCTTCGGGTTCCTTGCGGCGGGGCTTGCGATCCACCTGGCGCTGGATCTCTGGATGGGCTCCGGGCCGGCATTTGGCGTAGACTCCAGTGCGGCGCTGCCGTGGCTTTGGGCTAACGTTGTGATTGGCGTGGGTGCGCTGGTGCCGGCGCTGCGGCGATAAGCTCTCAACCTCTTTCGGACCAGTTCAACCCTTTGTAGGGGCGGCCCTGTGTGACCGCCCGCTCTCTTCACGTCTATACTCTATTGCAACTACGGGCGGCCACACAGGGCCGCCCGTACAAATTGGGAATACTCTGCTGCGACGGCATCAGACCACAAGGGCCGCACTCTACAAGGTGTGATCCGTGTCCGATGAAAAACACAAGCAAAGACATCGGCAATCTCACCGCTTGCACGGATATGACTACTCGCTGGCTGGCGCATATTACGTCACGCAGTGTGTCGAATCGCGATTGTGCGTCTTAGGGGAAATCATAGATGAACAGGCAGTGCTCTTTCCGCCCGGCGAGATGGTCCAGTACTGGCTCTGCGAGGTCACCAACAAGTTCGCATCGGTCGAATTGGACGAGTTCGTTGTGATGCCAAACCATATGCATGGAATCTTGGTAATCGTTGATTATGACGTAACACGCCCATCACTTGGTACGGTGATGGGATGGTTCAAGACCATGTCAACGAATGCGTACATTCGCGGGGTCAAAGAGAGCGGATGGAGTCCATTCACCGGGCACTTCCGGCAGCGTGACTATTTCGACCGAATTATCCGAAACGACCTCGAACTGGAACGCGCTCGCGAGTACATCCGTATGAATCCAGCCAGATGGGTTGATGACAAGAATAACCCGAAGAATTCTCGGACAGGGCCATCGTAACGACGGCCCAGCATGGCCGCCCGGTTCCGCAATGGCGCATGCCAACAAATGGGCGGCCACACAGGGCCGCCCCTACAAATCGGGTTTTGTGCTATTCGACGGCGGCAAGTTCATCAGTGGCAATGACGCCCGCTTTGCCTGCGGCGGTTCTGCCGTCACGGGCAGCTCTGAGGTTGATTCCACTACAGGTTTGGGCGGGGCGGGCTGGACTTTGGGTTGGGGCTGTTTGGCGGAGTAGATGAGGGCGCCTAGCTGGCCGGCCTCGCGCGCTTTGTGGATGTGCTCCTCGCGGACCTCGGTTCCGCCGGCGACGACGACGTTTCCGCGGATGTCCGTTACGTCCATCACGGCAATCCTGCCGACGTACCGCCTGGCCTCCACGAAATCCTCCACCGAATCGAGCGACCTGGCTTCCCTGCCGTCTTCCGTTGCGTTGTAGCGGGTCTGGACTTTCTCCCTGAGGTCTTGCGCCTGGGCGGTTGCCGCGGCACTCGTCAGAGCATGCAGCTTGCCCGCCGCGGTTGCGCGCTCGATGACGGTATCATCGATCCGGTGTCCGGCTTCGACGATTACCACCCCTTCATCGTCCACAACTGCACTACCGGCGATTTTGCCGCGCGCGAAACTGGCTTCCTGGTGGGCAACCGTATCGGACGCTTTCTTCCTGAAGCCGCTCCAGAGGTTGGAGATCTGCTTTTTGAGGTCGTCTGCCATTGAATGAGGGGCACTCCCGTTTGAATCCTATACGTCGCTTTTGTGCAAGATGTCGCACCCAGTTAATCGCCAACTCCTAAGGACAAACGTCAGAAGCAGGTCCCTCACAACGACGGTTCGGGATGACGGAATTGCTGCGTTTTGTCATTACACGCAACGTGTTGCCGGCAGCATCAATTGCTCGGAAGACAAACGGATACGCTCCAGTATAACACAGCAAGAGTGCCATGGGTTAAAAGCGGATCCCTCCGGGATGACGGCCCCCAATATGCTCGAATTGCTTATGCAAATCTGACTTGATAGACTGGCGGGAGGTGGGTTGAGATACACTCCCACGAATCTCCCTGGTTCTCGGTGATCCAGAGTCCGCCGGTGGTGGAGCCGAATGCGAGGGTCTCGCCGTCGGGCGCGATGTCCAGGCAGTGGCGGAAGACCAGATCGTAGGCATGGTCCTGCGGCAGGCCGTTTCGAAGCTCCTGGAAGGTCTTCCCGCCATCGCGCGTGCGCGTTACGACGACCTTGCCGTCGACCGGAAGCCGGAATTCGTCCTTGATTGCGGGAACGAGCCAGGCCGTGTTCGGATCGCCGGGATGAACCGCGACGGCGAAGCCGAAGTTGGATGGAGGCACGTCCGTTACTTCCGTCCACGTTGCGGCTCCGTCGACGGTTTTGAAAACGCCGTTATGGTGCTGTGCCCACATCGCGTCCGGATTTGCCGGGCACTGAACCACTCGGTGAGGGTCCTGGATATTGGGATCGTCCTTCAATTCGGGTGGCATGTAGTTTGCCCACATGCCGGTTGCGCGGCACTCCCAATTTGCGCCTGCGTCGAACGTCGACCAGACTCCGCCGCACGAGACACCCACGGTGACGTGCTTCGAATCCCGCGGATCGACGCAGATGGAGTGAATTCCCGGCGAGTCCGCGCCTCCGCCGAACCATTTCAATCTCTCTTCACGATCCCAGAGCGAGCGAACCAGTTCCCACGAGTCGCCCCGGTCGCGGGAGACGAACAGTCCGCCGGGGAGGGTGCCGGCCCAGATCAGCCCCGGTTGGTCCTGGCCTCCGGCTTCCAGGCACCAGACCTGGATTAGCTTCCACTCGATGGGCGGGCCCATCATCGACGGCGGCTCCACATAGTCGTCAGGCTTGGGCGGATAGGTTGGAGTGGAAATCTCTTTCCACTCGTTTCCGCCATCGTCCAAGCGATGGGTCTTGACGCCGAAGTGGCCGTGGTTCAATCCGACGTAGAGGCCGTCGTCGCGCTTATCGTGCAGCACCGAGGTGACCGGCGCGGCGAGAAAGTCCAGCTTGGTTATCTCCCACCCTCCAGATTGGCGGTTGAGCGTAAAAAGGCCTTTTCGAGTTCCGACAAGAAGGCGCATTCGTCTCTCCTTTATCCTCCTGAGAGTGCTTGAAGCACATAGATGTCGCTGGCCGGAGTTATTGGGTCGCTGAGGTTCTTGCGGTCCGCAATAATCCTGCCGTCGATGAAGATGACCATGTGTCTGCGCAGCGCAAAATGGTCGTCGACTATATAGCCTTGAAGCTGCGGGTTGCTGGCGAAGACGGTTTCGAGCGCTTCACGGACAGTTGCTCCGTTCACCTCTCCCGGCGGACAGGGAACGTATTTTTCGAGATGGGCTGTGAAGCTGATTCGAGCCATCGTATCAGGTTACGCTACGTGCGCCGTCTTGGGCGAATAGAGCCCCGCGAGGAGCAACTGCTCATGCGGATCCCAACCATGAGGTGCGACAACGCGTTTGCTGTACCAGCGCGCGCCAGACTTCAACCACCGTTCGCGCAATTCTTCATGGCTTTTTACACAGTCGTCATAGTCAAATTGAGTCCCGCATGACACACAGATGTTGTGGTCTCTCGGTGGATCGAGGAGATCAGGATACCCGCAAACCGGGCAAGTGAACTTAATCTTCACTTCTCACACTCTTTCTTGAAATAAGCTCGATTGGTTGACAGGCTGTGATATCTCCAATCGAGCACGTGATACGTTTGCAGGAATCCATCGGCCGAAACGATCCCGAGTTCATTTGTCAACCGATCCCAACGTATTTTCGCTCGATCTCTTCTTCTAATACACTCTTGAACCGGATCTACTAGCTCCTTCTCCATGAACTCTCGGGCACGGTTCTCGTATTCGGTTTCGTCGACCGGTATCGATGCAAATTCCGCAGCGTGCCTATCGAAATGCTCCAATAGCTGACGACGGGTTCGGAAACGAAGCATCGGCCCAACAATTCCCTCGAGTTAATATACTTGCGCCAGCGGAATAACCTGCTTCCCCTTCTTCGCCAGCTTCTCGCCAATTCCCTCCAGCACGTAGCGGTCGCATGCCTGGCACATGGTGCACGGGCTGCTGTGGCAGTCGGCGGTGAAGGCGCCTTCGCGGGAGAGGCGATCTTCTTTTTTCTGGTAAGCTTTCGTTACGCCGCAATCGATGTGGTCCCAGGGCAGCGGCTCTTCGTAACTCTTTTGACGGTTGGCGATGAAATAGGGATCCAGGCCGACCTGTTCAAACGCTTGCACCCACCTTTCGTAGTGGAAATACTCGTCCCACGAATCGAACTTACAGCCTAGCTTCCAGGCGGCTTCGACGGCGTCCGCGACCCGGCGGTCTCCGAGGGATAGCACCGCTTCCAGATGAGTGCTCTTGGGATCGTGGTGGCGGAACTGGACTCCGCGATCGGTGATGTGCTTGCGAAGCAGCGACTGCTTCCTCATGATCTCCGCGACCGTGTCCTGGCAGTGCCACTGCCACGGCGTGTTGGGCTTCGGAACGAACGTCGAGACGCCGATGGCGACCGTGGGATTGGCGACTTTCATTCTGCGGGCCAGCTTGCAAACTCGAGAGGCGAGGTCAGCAATGTTGATCACGTCCTCGTCGGTTTCCGTCGGGAGGGAAATCATAAAATAGAGCTTGATCCGCTTCCAGCCTTTGGAAAAGGCTGCCTCGCAGGAGGCGAACAGGTCCTCTTCCTTGACGCCTTTATTCGTCACGTCTCTCATGCGCTGCGTGCCGGCCTCCGGGGCGAACGTCAGACCCGTCTTGCGGACCTTCTGGATCTCCTCAACCAGGTTGACGATACTCACGTCCGCGCGAAGGGACGGCAGCGACACGCCGATCTTGCGGTCACCGTAGGTATCGATCATGTCGTGGACGACTTCGTTTACGCGGCTGTAGTCGGCGGTCGAAAGCGAAACCAACGAGATGTCCTCGTGCCCCGTATTGGCGACAAGCTCTTTGGCGAGCTCGGCCAGGCGCTCGGGCGATTTTTCGCGAACCGGCCGGGTAATCATCCCCGCCTGGCAGAACCGGCAGCCTCGCGTACAGCCGCGCATGACTTCCAACGAAATGCGGTCGTGGACGACCTCGATGAACGGAATGATCGGCGCGGTCGGGTACGGCACGTTGTCGACGTCCCAGATAAGGCGCCGCTCGATCTTCTCCGGCACGTCCGGACGAAGAGGCTTGACGGCCTTGAACATCCGGCGGTCGGCAGTGCGGAACCGTTCGTCCGGGCATTCGTACAGCGGATCGCTGAACTCTTCGTAGGTCGACTCGTAGAACCTCGGCACATAGACGCCGACGATGTTTGCAAGCTTGAGAAGAAGGTCTTCTTTTGAAAGATGACGATTTATTTTGTAGCAATCGACAATCTCCAACAGAATCTCCTCACACTCGCCGATTACGAAAAGGTCCACAAATGGGGCAACGGGCTCCGGGTTGAAAGCCGCGTGGCCGCCGGCGATGACGAGGGGTTGTTGCGTCCCCCACTCCCTGCGATTAAGTGAGGGGGTGAACGCACCGGCAATATCGTCGTCCGTGGTCGGTCGTCCGTCATCGGCTGCTGGGCCCCAATCCCTTTCGGCTGCGCGGACGGGCATCCCGGCTAGGTCGAGCATGTTCAGCAGGTTGCTGTAGCTGAGCTCGTAAGAAAGTGAATGGGCGAAGAAGTCGAATTCGGAGACCGGGGTCTTGGACTCCAGTGTGTAGAGCGGCACGCCATGGCTGCGCATTGCGGCTTCCATGTCCGGCCAGGGGGCGTAGGTTCGCTCGGCCACGCAATCGTCGCGAGAATTGAGAACATGGTAGACGATCGAGAGGGCCAGGTTGCTCATTCCGATCTCGTACGAGTCCGGGAAGGCCACCGCCCACTTGACGCCGACCGTGCTGTGGTCTTTATAGATGCAGTTCAGCTCGCCGCCGGTGTAGCGCGCGGGCTTGCTGACTGTGGGGAGTATCTCTTCGAGTTTTTCTTCGATGAAGGCGGACATTTGCTTCCTCCTTCCTTTCTGTCTTGCAAGGAAGGAGTATAGCACGGGAACTGCGGGAGGGCAAGAGGTGGACGCGCAGGCCGCCATCGATAAGGGCGTGGAAGAGCGAGGCTCATACCGAGTTGAAAATTGCGGCTCCACGGGAGCGTCGCCCTCCCGTATGCCGAGCTTAGTTTGTTTGCAAGGCGCGGCAGAATCGTCAGGCTAACTCGAAGAGAGAGTTGGACCCTATCTTCTCGAACTTGCGCGGTCCATTCGACAGCACGGCTGCCTCGAACTGGAGCAATGCCTCCTTTCGCGGCAAGCCGCCGCCGTATCCTACCAGCTTCCCATTGGCTCCGATGACGCGGTGGCATGGGATGATGATGGAAATCGGGTTCTGGCCGTTGGCCAAGCCGACAGCGCGGGAAGCATTCGGGTTTCCGGTGCGACGCGCCAGCTCTCCGTAAGAAATCGTCGTGCCGAATGGAATCCGCTTCAGCTCGTTCCATACGGTATTTTGGAACGGGGTTCCGTGCACCTTCATCGGCAGGTCGAATTCCGTGATCTCGCCTTTGAAGTAGGCGATAATCTGGCGCCTGGCCTCGGGAAGCGGCTCCGCCCGATCGTTTTCTTCCCAGTTATCGCGTACGATCGGGCCGCACTCGTGCGCGCCCAGGTAGAGGCCTGTGAGCGATTCGCCGTCTGAGGTCAACAGGATGAGTCCGAGCGGGCTTTCGGTGTATGTATAGTAGGTCATGATTTTATCTCCAGTGAATTCCAGAGGTGCATGGCGGCATAGGAGCGCCAGGGCCGCCATGCCTCCGCGATTTCGAGTACGCGCTTGGGGCTGCTCTCTCCGAGCGCCCTGTAAACTCCAAGATCCGTGTGCGGGAATGCGTCCGGCCAGGATAGCGCTCGCATGGCGATGTATTGCGCCGTCCATTCGCCGATTCCCGGCAACTCCTTTAGTCCCGCGATCGTCCGTTCGACGTCAGCCCGGGCGTCGAGGACGATGACCCTGTTCGAAACAGCTTCTCCAAGAGCCAGAATCGTTTTCCCTCGAGAAGCCAGGATGCCGAGGGAGACGATGTCTTCCGGTTTGGCGGATGCGACGCGCTCCGCAGTCGGGGTCAGATGGGTCAATGAATCGAACGGCGTCTCGATCGGCTCCCCTAAGGCTGCGGCAAATCTCCCGGAAAGCGTGCCGGCGCCTTTGACGCTCACCTGCTGTCCAAGGATTGCTCGGACCGCCAGCTCAAAGCCGTCGAACGCTCCCGGAACGCGCAATCCGGGGGCGCCCGCTGCCAGAGATCCAAGATGATTCGCGATCAGCTCGGGCCGCGCCGCGAGATCGAATAGACTCTTGACGCGCGACAGAACCAGCACGAGAACCGGCGCCAGGCCGGCGGACACTTGAACTCTGAGAGCATTCTTATTCCTGGCCCGTTCGATTGAAACCCATCCGCGATGTTCGCCGATTTCGACCGTGCGAGCATACCTGCCGCCGGATACGGCCTCGACTCCACAGGTTGCTCTCCTGGCAAGAAAACCCAGCATCAGGTCCCACTCGAACGGCGGGCGATACGCGAGCTCACAAGTTAAGCACTCTTGCGCGGTCTCCGCCGGCCGCCTCTTGCGGAGGTCCTTGGGGTTCAGGCGATATCGCTCCTTAAACAGTGCGTTGAATCGCCGGAGGCTGGAGAAGCCGCTGGCAAGAGCGACCTCGGTGATGGGAAGACGAGTGTCGGTCAGGAGTCGCTTCGCCAGAAGCAGCCGCTGCGTCTGCGCCAGCTCGATTGGAGAAACGCCGTATTCGGTTTCGATGACCCGGCGAAGGTGTCGGTCGGTGATTCCCAATTCCGATGCCAGATCTTCAACGCTTCCTTCCGTGAGGGCTCCATCTTCGATCCGGCTTGCGGCTGCAGCGGCGAGGCGGCTGGATGCATCGACCTGTGAGTTCCCGGGCGCAAGCTCCGGCCGGCAGCGCAAGCAGGGACGATAGCCGGCCCGTTCGGCCGCGGCCGCGCTTGGGAAAAACGTGCAGTTTTCCCGACGCGGCGCCTTCGCCGGGCAGATCGGGCGGCAGTAGATACCAGTGCTCGAAACTCCAACGAAGAAGACCCCGTCGAAGCGAGCGTCACCCGTGGAGAGCGCCTTGTAACAGATGCCGGCTTCAAGGTTCATGACAACATTATAGCCGTGATTTCACGAACAGTCTCGCCGTTTTCGGACATGGAAATGGGATTTGCTACGACCCAGCGGCACAGCACTCGCAGCAGCCCGATTCACAGCAGCCACCCATACATTCGGCGCAGAAACAGGCTTCGCA
>JBGPOG010000144.1:0-8921 GCA_041487935.1 Chthonomonadia bacterium
CACACTGAATGCATAGGCCTGGCCTACCGAGAGATGGATTGCGAGCGCGGCAGGCGGTACCCGCCACCGGTTGTATCCTGGTGGAGCAAGGCTGTGCGAGCGATCCATGTACGAGAATCCCGCGACGGTCACGGTAGTCCTGCCCGCGGCTTGTCCGGAGTGATCTCGTGCGGCGTGGTGACGATATTGCCCCCATTATCAGTTACCGCCAGACAGAAGACCGTTGGACGTGGAGACGGCAGCCCGGCGATGATCCGGGCGCCGTCGATCCGAGCAGGGACAGCCTGCCAGCGGCGATCCTGCCATTTGCCCGAGTCCGTCGTGAAGTAGAGCTCGGCCCTTGAGATCGGCGTTGCAGATTTGACGATCGATTCAGCAGATCCCTTGCGGACCTTCATCGTACTGAGAACCGGCAATGGCGGTCCGCCTTTTAACTTACTGTCGACAAAGGCATCGACGATGCCATAGGTCCAGATATGGCCGTGCGGCAGCCGGATCTGCATCGAGACCTGCTTCAGCGACCGGACAAGGCTGTAGCTTTTCTTGTAGCTGTCCATTGGATACGCGAAGTCGTTTGTGCCATTCAGGAAGAGAATGGGACAGCGGACGCTGGACAAATACTGAGACGGATCGAACAGGCGCACCCACCGCTCCCTCAGATCGGCCGGCATCTTGTCGAGAATATTCTCCTTCCAAACGCTATTTTCATGTAGAAAGCCGCACCCGTAGACCGGAACGGCGACCTTGAACCGATGGTCAACTCCGGCGATAATACAGGTCAGATATCCGCCCCAACTGATGCCGGTGAGGCCGATCCGGTTCTTATCCACTCCGGGCTGTGCCGCCAGCAGGGAGTGAGCGCGAATCGCTGCCGCAACCGCGTGATAGGTCCACATTTCCCGTGCCTCGGCGTCTTCGAATGCGCGGAACTTGGACTGATCATTCTGATCGGGCCCGCCGTCCGGGAGCCGTCCCTTTGGGCCATTTCCGGAGAGATCCATGGCGATGGCCGCGTAACCGCGCTTCGCCCAATGGAGCGCCCATTCCGAGAATGCGGTACCGCCTCCGCCATGCACCAGAACCATGCCGGGGAACGGCCCCGCGCCCTCCGGCCGGGAGAAATATGCGAAGATGCGGGTCGGTTTACCTTGAAGCAGCTCGCCTTCATAGAAGACTTCCTGCACCAATCCCTTCCGCTCACCCCATGTTGCGGCTGGGGTACGCAAAAGTGAGCGCATATCCCAGAGTGAATCATATGCCTTGGCTCGCGCTGTGGCGCAGACCGTACTGAATAGAAATGCCAGCAGCCACAACTTGTACGCCTTGTTTCGCCTAAAGTGCATTACCTATACTCCGGGCCGATTCCTGGCGCGGTGATCCAGATACCGAGACGACTGCAGGATCGCTCGACCAACGCCGCCATTCGTGACGCGACTATCGCGCGAGCAAATGTTCGCCCGATGTCCGCCGATTCCTTCATGGGTAGGAGTTTGACCTGCTGGACAAACAACGAAAGTGCGTATCTGAACTTGTTGCAACCTCCAATCATACGGTAAACGTACTGGATAATGAGGTTGCAATGGCCATCCGATCATCGAAGGGGAAGGGAATCGAAAAGCTGTGGAAGAATAATATGCGGCGGTATTGTCAGGAGGTGTGGAACCATGGCGGTTCGCACGCCGTTCAAACGGAGGAGCCAGAAATGAGGCTGCACACTGATTCGAGGAGGAATCAATGAGCGTATCCGCAATCCTTGATCGCCCGCGCCGCAATGTCGCGGCGAAAGAGAGCACAAACCCGTACCATAACGCGCTGCACCAGTTGGACGTAGTCAACGAGTATCTCGATCTCCCCGACGGGATGCTTGAAGTCCTCAAGCACCCGCAGCGCGAACTGACCGTCAATTTCCCCGTGAAGATGGATGACGGAACGACCCGCGTTTTCCAGGGTTTCCGCGTCCAGCACAACAACCACCGTGGCCCCTGCAAAGGCGGCATCCGATTCAGCCCGAAGACGGATCTGGACGAAGTGCGCGCGCTTGCCATGTGGATGACGTGGAAGTGCGCCATCGTCAACGTACCGTTCGGGGGCGCAAAAGGCGGGGTTGAGTGCAATCCCAAGACACTTTCCTTGCACGAGCTGGAACGGCTCACACGAAGATATACGAACGAAATTAGCGTGTTGATAGGACCAGATACCGATATTCCGGCTCCTGACATGGGAACGAATGCCCAGGTCATGGCCTGGGTGATGGATACCTATTCCATGCACCGCGGACACACCGTGCCAGCGGTCGTCACCGGAAAGCCTGTGTCGATCGGGGGATCCGAGGGCCGTGTCGAAGCCACCGGACGTGGCGTGGTAATCATCGCCCGCGAGGCGGCTCGGCATCTGGAAATCCCGCTGGCAGGCTCAAAGGTAGCCGTACAGGGATTTGGAAACGTGGGCGCCGTCGCCGCCAAGATATTTCATGAGCATGGCGCCAGCGTGGTTGCGGTAAGCGACGCTCTCGGCGGAATATACAATCCGCGCGGGCTGGATATTCCGGCGCTCTTTGAATACTCGCACAGAGACGGTTCGCTGTTCGGTCATGGTGTCGGCGACCGAATATCGAGCGCGGATCTCCTGGAACTGCCGGTGGATATTCTTGCGCCGTGCGCGCTGGAGAACCAGATCACCAGCGCCAACGCCGGTCGCGTGAAGGCCAAGATTATCATCGAGGGCGCGAACGGCCCGACGACTCCCGTAGCCGACCGAATCCTTCAAGACAACAACGTCTACCTGGTACCAGATGTCCTGGCGAACGCCGGCGGCGTAATCGTGAGCTACTTCGAATGGGTTCAGGACCTGCAGAGCTTCTTTTGGGGCGAAAGCGAAGTTAACGACAAGATGGAGCGGATGATGCTCCGCGCCTATGAAGACGTGGCGCGCGTTTCACACGAGGAGAAGGTCGATATGCGTACGGCCGCGTATATCATCGGCGTAAAACGCGTTACGGACGCAACAACGACCCGAGGAATCTATCCTTAAAACCAGGCTCGAACACCGGAACACCTGAAAACCTGAACGCCTGAACGTCTGAATAAGATCGAGGCTGGCCCGTGTGGACCAGCCTCGGCACTTAGCATATAGGATGGCTAAGGGCGCGACCTACATCTTGCCCTTCGTTGCGCCCTTCTTGGCTCCGCCCTTCTTGGCTCCGCCTTTCTTGGCGCCGCCCTTCTTGGCTCCGCCCTTCTTAGCTCCGCCCTTCTTGGCTCCGCCCTTTTTGGCTCCGCCCTTCTTAGCTCCGCCCTTCTTGGCTCCGCCCTTTTTGGCAGTCATTTTCCCGGCCGTCTTGCCGCCCGCTTTCTTGTCGTCCGGGGAAGCAATGCCGGCGCCGAGAACGCCGAAGAGGAAGATGGCAGCAATCATAGATGCGAGGATCTTCTTCACTTACTTGTCTCTCCTTTCCTCATGAGGGAAATGGTACATATCTTTCGAGCAACTAGTTTCGCGGCCAATTCCCCGAATCCTCCTCGCCCGGCTGGTACAAACCGAAAAATATCTCGCACTGCGTCTATTTTCCACGAAATTATTCGCGCACACGCGTCCAATAGATGACCCAGGCGGCAATCGACAGCACTAATCCGCGAGAAAGAAAGCCTATCGCAACCATTACCAGGCCAACCAGAATCTCCCAGACGGCCACCTGCTGATCAACCACATCGACAAGCCACCAAACGGCGAGAAGACTTCCAAACACACCCATTAAGGTATATTGCCCCGCTAAAGTGGACGTGAAGAACGGACCGAGGAACCAGCAGCCAAATAGCCCCCACCCGATGACCGGCCAGGACGAGCCAAGCTTCGCGACGGTTTCGCTGCAGAAGTCAGTCATCGCAATCTCACAGAATGGATCCGCTTCCGCCGCTTGATGGCGGTGTTGCACTGGATTGGGGAGGTGTCGCGGTCGGAGGAATCACTCCAAATCCGGGAATCGCGCCGGGCGGAACGAGGTTCTGGAAAGTGGGGGCGGCCTGCTGAATTCCCATCGCCAGCAGCACGCCTGAGACGCTCGCCAAAGTCTGTGACGCATCAATCTTCCAATCGCGTCCTTCGCGAATCAGGGTGAAAGGAACCAACAACGTCGTTGGGACAGCGGGAGCGGCAGGCGGAGGAGTCCCGGGCAGTAAGGGCGGCGGGCTCATTGTAACTTGCACGTTGACCGTGGCCGATTCGCCGAAATCCGAAACTCCGGCAATGGAATACTTCTGGAACAGCGAGCTGCCGGTTTGTCCGCGGAACGATTGCATCGCAGAGAGTATCATTCGCGAATCCCATCGGGACGATACATACTTCTGCTCCTCCGCCAATCTTCCCGCCCGGTCCGCTTCGATAAACTTGACTACGACCACCCCGGGCGACCGGCTCGCGTAGAGGATATACCAGGCGCCGAACGCTGCCCCCATGAGCGCCGCAAGGCCGGCAAAGATAATTACAATCTCTCGCTTGAGGAGTGATTCGCGCCGGGGATGCTCCAAGACGGCGTCCCCCGGATCGAGCCGAGCGCCGCACTCTGCGCAATAGGCTCTGGATGGATTCTCGATACCGCAATTCGGGCAGATCATTACCGCACCTCCCTTGCGAAGGCGGTCACTCCACTTTGGCGGCGTCTATCAGGCCATTCCGCGCTGCCCACACCGCGGCCTGTACGCGATCTGAAACGCCGAGCTTGCCGATGATATGTTCCACGTGCGTTTTCACAGTGCTCTCGGCGATGAACAGGATTGGCGCAATGTCCTTGTTGCTCAGGCCGGTCGAGAGAAGCCGCAGCACCTCTTCCTCGCGCTCGGTCAGCGGCTCTATCAGTTCAGCGGAGCCTGCCGCGTTCTTGCTGATTCCACGGAGAGATCGAACCAGTTCCTGGCGATCCAGCAGCATCTCGCCTCCAGCTACGGCGCGCAGAGCCGTCAGGAGCTCGTCGTGAACGATACCTTTGAGGAGATAGCCTGCAGCGCCGCCGGCTACGGCGCGGGCCATGTAGGTAGGGTTATCGTAAGTGGTCAGCATGATCACGGCGATTCGGGGGAACTCATGGCTGATAGCTTGCAGCGCGTCCAAACCATCTCCGCCGGCCATTCGAATGTCCAGCAATACGACTCGCGGCATTTTCTCACGAATGACTTCCATTGCTTCCCGGCCCGAAGACGCTTCGCCGACGACCGTGAACTCGGTGTCGTCCAACATGCTCTTAACACCGCCGCGCCAGATGGCATGGTCGTCCACAAGCACTACTTCTACGCGGCCAGCCGCCGTTTCACTCATTCGTTTCTCCTGTCGACGGATCTTTATTCGGCTCGATTGCGGGGAATACTGCCTTGACCCAGGTTCCCTCTCCCGGCCGGCTTTCGATGGTGTGGGTACCGGACATTAAGCTTACGCGTTCCGCCATTCCTTGTAATCCGACATGGGATAGATCGCCCGCCTTGTCTTCCGGTACGAAGCCTATTCCCCAATCGCGAACTTCAAGATGAAGCAGCGGAGAATTGGAGTTCTCCCCCGGCTTCATCAGCAGCATTACCCGGACACGCTTCGTCTGCGCATGCCTCCGCGCATTTGTCAGCGCTTCCTGGGCAATACGATAGATCGCGGTTTCCAAAGCCGTCTCGAATCGGCGGTGCGCCACATTGTGCACGAATTCCGCGTCTTCCCAACCTGCCCGGTCTTTTTCTTCTCTGGCGAGCTGCTCGACGGCGCCGGCGAGGCCGAGGTCATCCAAAGCCAGCATGCGAAGCCCGTTGACCAGCCGGCGGGACTCGACGACTGCTTCCTTGAGATACGTCATTCCTTGTTCGAGCTCTTTCAGCGCTTTTTCCCGTTTGTCCAGTTCAAAAGCGCGTTTGAACGATTCAAGGTGTGCGTGAGACGCCATGACATATTGTGTGAGGCCGTCATGAAGCTCGTACGCCATCGCACGCCGTTCCTCCTCCTGCGCTGTAATCAGACCGTTGACGAGCGCTCTTTGCCGGGCAATCATTCTGAGGTTGTAAATGGCAATGGCCGCGTGCGTGCCTAGAGCTTCCACGGCGGCTTCGTCGGCTTCGGTAAAGCTTCCGCCTCCTTGTTTGTTCGTGAGATAAAGGCTTCCAAGGACCGCCTTGCCGCGGCGAATCGGGACTCCTAGAAAGCTCTCCATCACCGGGTGGTTCGCCGGAAACCCCACAGATGCCGGGTGGCCGCCCACCATATCCAGCCTGAGCGGCTCCGACCGCCTTAACAGCAGTCCAAGAACCCCTTCGCCTTTTGGGCGAGGACCGATTGCCCGCTCTTGCTCGGTCGTCAATCCTACCGTTACGAACTCCAGCAGTCCTGGGCCGTCGGCCCGCGCCACGCCTAATGCCGCATACTGTGCTCCCGCCAATATCCTGGCCGCCTCCGCAATATGGTGCAGCGCCTCCACGCCAGTGCGGCTTGCAAGAATATCGAGCGCCACCCTGTTCGCCGTGTCCAGCACGAGTCCTCGGCTCGAGTTGTCGGCGCGAATGCTGCGGACCTCCGCCTCAGATCGCCGGAGTTCGGTAATGTCGTTGTTCACTTCCAGGATCGAGGCCGGCGTGCCATCTGCATCTCGGGTCAGCACTTGATGACTTGCGACCACCACCTGCGATCCATCGCGACACGTATGGACCAGCTCGCCTTCCCATTCTCCGGTTTCAAACAATTCGGCATCCGTCGCCTCGCGCGAGACGGGAAATACGGTGTGCAGGAGATCGTTGCTTTGCTTCCCAATGGCTTCGTCGAAACTGTATCCGTATAGCTGCTCGGCGCCGCGATTCCAGAAGATGATACGGCTTTCCGCATCCCGGACAAGCACGTGCGCAAGGTCGAGCACTCGCGCTTCTACCGTAGACCTCTCCGTTCCTATCAAGGGTGTGTCCATTTTCTCCTCGGCTGCACACATAGTTTCCTCGGATTGGCCGGGGTTGTCAAGCGGTCTTCGTGGGACAATCCGTCGAATGGCGGATGTATGTTGTTCCTCATTCTGCATATAATATCCGTGAGAGCCAGACAGCGGTGTTCGGCGGAGGGGGAGCATGTTCGGGGAAATAGACGCAAAAGGCCCGGTAAGCCAATTGGTTTCAGAGCGTCCGGAGAGGGCGAGAGTTTTCAATCGGCTCGGTATCGACTTTTCCAGCGGCGGAGAAAAGCCGCTCGATAAGATCTGCCGGGAACGGTCGCTCGATTTGAACGCCGTCCTATATGATCTACAGGAATCCGATGCGAGGACCACAGATGCCGACCCGTGCTGGATGTCCGCCCCGATGGGAAAGCTGGCGGATGAAATCGTTTCTGTCCATCACCAGTTTCTCCGCAGAGCGCTTCCGGCCATTTCATATCTCCTCGAGCGCGTCGCCGAAGCGAATCGCAACAGCCATCCGGAGTTGATGGAACTAAAGGAGCTGTTTGCAGATTTTAGATCGAGGCTCGAAACGAGCATGGACAAGGAAGAAGAGATGCTCTTCCCTGTCTGCCGCCAGATGGATCAGCAGCGCTCCAGCGGGAAAGCGGTGCATCCGAGGCGGATTTTGTATCTGGTCTCGGTGCTGGAACGCAATCATGAATGTGCGATTGAATCTCTTTCAAAAATTCGGTTCGTTACAAACGGGTTCGTTCATCTCCCGGACTGTGGCAATACCTACCGCGTACTCATGGATTCTCTTTCGGATCTCGAAGCGGACATGCACGTCCACATGCACCTCGAAGACGACATTCTCTTTCCACGTGCCGTCGGGCAAGAGGCGCAAGTTCCAATGGTGCCGGCAAAGTTGAAAAAATGAGCGCAAACCGGGTTTATGGAAGGCTTACCGTCTCAAGTCGGGCTATTGGCCGGGCGCCGATCCCGCGCGAGCACGGAGCATGGGTCATATTGTACGCGCCGCTGGCGCTGGCATTCGTGGCGGCGCGGCCAAGTTCTACACTTCCCGCGATATTGATAACGACTGCCGTAACGGGCGCTTTCCTTGCGAGGAACGCCCTCGGACCAATCATGCGGAGAAGGAATCCGCCGGGCGCAGGATTCTGGCTGGGACTCTTCTCGCTGATCTTTTTGAGCGGCGCCGTCCCGCTCATCCTCGCGTACAAGAGGATCGATCTAATTCCGGTGGGGCTTATCGTGTGCGGCGCGTTTGGAGTTCATGCCTTGCTGGCGGCGCTTCCTTCGAGGACACGGCTCGATCGCTCGCAGGCAGGTGAGCTGCTGGCTGTAGCCGCGCTCGCAATGACGGGACCCGCAGGTTACGTTGCAGCCTCCGGTCGCTTAGATTCGACCGCGTGGTGGATATGGTTGGCATGTACGCTCTTCTTCGGCAGCGCAGTTCTTCGCGTGAAAACGATGTTGATTGCGGCGAAGGAGCGTGGGCTGTTGAGCTTGCACCGCAAATGGAAATTAGGCGCCGCGAGCCTAATATCTCACGTGTTGATTGCGGCCGGCGCATTGCTTGCCTTACTTTACGGATTGCCCGGGATCCTGACGGCGGTGGCGTTCATGCCGGTCGTGGTGCGCGGTGTTTGGGGCTTTGTCACTTTGTCCGGCCACTTGCCTCCGCTCCGGCGCGTAGGCGTGTTCGAAACGATCTGTGCAGCCTGGTTTATCACATTTATGTCCATGGCGCTCACGAGACTGGCATATTGAGTTTGCTAGCCCCAATACCGTTCACTTACGCCACTAACGCCACCTGGCGAGTAAACCCATACGGGACTTATGGCTCGCGGCTACTCATAGCGAAGTCCACCGTCGTGCAATACTGTTCACTTACGCCACCTGGCGAGTAAACTCGCGGCTACTCATGGCAAAGTCCACCTGCGTGGACTGGCATCATGTAGATTAAGTGAACAGTATTGCACCGTCGTGGACTGGACATCGGGAATCTTAACCGAAC
>JBGPOG010000145.1:0-8905 GCA_041487935.1 Chthonomonadia bacterium
CGACGAAGCGATCGAGCAAGAGTTAGCCGGGAGGGAGCCGGACATCCACGGCCTGACCTTCCTCCCGTTCCTGGCCGGCGAGCGCAGCATCGGCTGGCGTCCGCACGCAAGAGCCACCCTCCATGGCCTTTCGCTATCAACCGGCCCGCTCGACATCCTCCAGGCTGGAATGGAAGCCGTAGCCCTGAGGTTCGCCGTGGCAGAGCGAATCCTCCGCCGCCAGTTCCCGCAAGCCGAAGAAATCATCGTTTCCGGCGGGGCCTTCGGAGAATCCCGAGTTTGGGCAACAATGGTTGCGGACGCAATAGGCTGCCAAATCGCTCTGTCAAAGGAAGCCGAGGCCTCCAGCCGAGGCGCGGCGATTATGGCGCTTCAATCCGCGGGCCTGATTTCAGACGTTGAAAACATAGCTGTAGCCCTGGGTGAGAATATCGATCCCGAACCCTCCCGTCATGCCCGACTTACGGCTGCGTTGGAACGTCAGCAATCGCTGTACGAGAGAATGACGATGGACGATAGACGATAGACGATTGCAGACTGGTATCAGGGTGAGAGATGCGGCTGTGCAGTCAATCGGGGCATAAAGCGTGAAGCTGACAATGGCCGGTAAACGACTTCAGCCCTATGGAATTCGTTCATCGTCAATCGTCGGCGCAAGCGCCATACAAAGGACGATAGACGTCTATCAGCAAAATACCATCGTCTATCGTCTATCGTCCATCGTCTATCGTCTAACCGTTAGATTCCGAACTGCTTCGTATCCACGTATTCCTGGCTCAGCAGACTCCACCAGTCAACCGCGAGTCCTTTCAGGACGTAGTCGTACGGCAGCCAGCCGTATCCCTGGTCGCCCCAGCCGGTTCCCCAGGAATTCCGAATCATAAATGCGCCGGTAGTCGTTGGGCCATTCGGGCCGGAGTTGGTGATTTTGATTGTGTCGTCGTAACCCACGGCGCCCACCGCGTGTCCGCCGACAACGCTGTCCTTCGGAGCGGGAAACGGAATCTTACCGGTCTGGCTCGCCTGCGTATAGGAACCGTAGACCGTGAATCCGAACATCGAGGGAATGCCCGCCGCAATGTTCGTGCGGATCTGGCTGAGCACATTCACCGGGCTGGCTCCGACCGGATCGAGCCGGTAATACTTGATCGACTTGAAGTTGTCCGCGAATGCATAGCAGAACGGCGTCGGCTCGACGTCGAACTGCGCGATGGTGTATGGCCAGAACGATTCCGGCGGAACGCCGAAACAGGCCAGGGCGCCCATCGTCGTACGGAGCCAGGCGCCGGTATCGCCCGTCCATTTGAGCATGTTTCGGGTAACTTTATACAGGAACCGCCGCGAGCCATCGATGTAGTTTCCATACGCCCGCCGCTCCATGTACTCCACCAGGCCGACTCCGGCGTGGGCAGTGCAAGCGCCCAGGTTTCCCTGGTTCTCGATGGGGGAGCACCATGCCCGAATGTCGATCTTTCCCGGCAGCGCTTTGGGCGGCTCGGCCGCCTTGATTGTCGACAACATCGGTCTGACTTCCGGGTTCATGGGTTGGAAATCGCGAAAATCGGGATTCTCGCGAAGCCATCCCATTCCGAGGCCCTCATCCATCATCGTTGGGAACTCCGGCCTGATTTGGATCTCAGGTCCCACAGCAACCGCAAGACTCGACGACATCTCGGGTGAAGCAATCCGTCCACTCATAGCACTAACCTCCTTTGCTTAGTTGGACCGAATGACTATCTCAATGCACTGCATTGATCCGAGTATAAACGTTATCAGCGAACTGCGATATGAAAGGCTGCACAATGCCAGGTTCCAATAGACCACACCGCCGGTTGCGAAACAGCCTATGGACCCACAACCGGCATTCCGAGGAACTTTCCATAACGGCGCGCCGCCTCGTTGAAAGCGTGTTCTTCGGCTTCGCTCAGCGTACGAACATCGTTTGAGCCCATGACAACGGAGTTTGTCGACACGGTACGTTTCCAGGTTCCGGCGATGCGTCCACCTATAACAACGGTTGGATTGAACACGATGTTTCCGAAATTTTCGCGCTGGCTGCTCGATGGATCGCACGCGGCGCTGCGGTCCCTATAGCCGACAAAATATTCATCGTAATTCGGAAGTAGGAAAGTCCGTGGCGAACGATCTCTTGACACTGGAACCGCCGAAGAGAACCAGTAAGTCCGGCCGTCGACAACCTCATTTGCGAGTCGAGATTTGACCGTATCAAAACCGGCTCGTACATCGATAGCCGTCAGTCCGGACCACCAAACGCAGTCTTGCACCGTCGCCGGGCCGTGGCTGGTGAAATAGCGGAGAGCCAGCTCGGCCAATGCCTCTTCGCGATCTAACCTCCTGGCATTTGGAACCCACTCATCGAGCAGTGCGAAAGTGGGCTGTTTACCTTCGCGAGTCCCCAAAACAGATGAGTCCGTCTTGCGATAGTCTCCAGAGAATGTGCAGCCCTCGCTGGCCCGCAGACGAGATGCCTGCTGCCTCCAGCGACTGGTGCATCGCAATTCGCGTAAGTTGCCTCCCGCCTTGCAGAGCATTCGCGAAGACATCCTTGCTCCGGGCAAAAAACAGCGGCATCGAGGTCCATCCGTTGCTTGAGCCTGCGCGCGTTCGCCGCGACGACCCGAGGCGTCATCAGCTCGAGCATCCACCGCACGTCTGCGGCAGCTACAAAGTGGAGCGTCCCCCGCATCGGCCAGGTCCGGACGATGCTTCGATCGGCAAGAGCACGCTCAATATCGGCTTCAGTCGCGTCGTTCATGCGCAAGCCAACGGCGCACAGCGCCCCCAGATAGTCCTGAGTCTGCACGGCGCCAAGCCAGGAGACGACTTCCGCGGGGTTCTCGAATGTGCCCAGGCGATACGCTGGTTGTGGAGGCGGCGGTAAGCGACGTTCAACTTGACTATGCGCACCTTGCTTCGGCTTAACCGAGTATACTGCTTATACCGGTCAGCATCGTTGGGCGCGTCAGTCAATTTGAGCTTCTGACCGGCGGATTCTCGCAGAAACTCCATGACAAGCATTACCAAGCCGCCTTCTGGCAACGTCACATTTCTTTTTACAGATATCGTCGGCTCCACGGAGGCGTGGGAGAAGCACGGGGATGCATTCCTGCCGATTCTCCAGGCTCACAACGCGATTATCTCCGAGGCGGTGGAGCGATTCGGCGGGTATGTCATGAAAACCGAGGGCGATGCCTTCAAAATCGTCTTTAGCGATCCCTCCGCCGCCGCAAAGTGCGCTATCGTGGCACAGGCCGCTTTGCACCGCTATCCGTGGCCGGCGGACGTCGGCAAGCTCATGGTACGGATGGCGCTGCACACGGGCGATCCCATCGTGCACGATCGCGACTATTTCGGCCCGCCGGTAAACCGCACGGCGCGAATCCTTTCCACGGTCCACGGCGGCCAGATCATGATATCCGAGGAGACCCTCACCCGGATCGAATACCGAATGGACCCGGGCACCCGGTTCCTGGACCTGGGGTTTCACCGACTCAAGGATCTCGATGCGGAGGCCCGCTTGTTCCAACTGGAACACCCCGCGCTCGAAGTTCGCAGCTTTCCGCCGCCGCGCTCACTGAGCGCCCACGCGAACAACCTGCCCATCCAGCGGACCAGCTTCGTGGGACGTGAAAAGGAGCTCGAGCAGATCGCCTCTCTGCTGGGAAATGAAGACACCCAGCTCCTCAAGCTGACGGGCAAACAGGGCATCGGCAAAACGCGGCTTGCGCTCCAGGCAGGCGCGGAGAAGATCGAGCTCTTTCCGGATGGCGTGTGGCACATCCGCCTCACATCGGCTTGTGACGCGCACGGCGCCGCCCAGGAAGTTGCCCGGCAGCTTGGCATCGAAATTTCTCCCGGCGAATCGGAATTGGAGACTGTGCGCGCATGGCTTGCCGAGCGGCAATGCCTTCTCATACTGGACGACTGCGGGCATCTGCCGCAGTCAGACCGCCTCATCCGCGAGCTGCTTACCGGCGCCTCCTCCCTGCGCTGCCTGGCGATCTCCCGGGAGTCCCTCTCGGTCGAGGGAGGTGAAGAACTTGAGGTGCCGGAGCTCGGCCTTCCAAAAGAGGATGCGGATGCCAAGGCGCTTCTTGCCTCCGAAGCGGGACGTCTCTTCGTAGAGCGCGCGCACGCTGCCCGGCCCGACTTCACGCTTAACGACCGCCGCGCAGGGTCCTTCGCGCGCCTGCTAAAGAACGCCATCGGTGGGATTCCCGACCGGATAGAGAAGGTCACCGCAATGATGACGTACCGTCCGCTCGGAGAAGTTGTGCGCAAGGTCACCCAGGACGTCAAGCATACGGCTGAAGTGGCTGTGGTGCGAGGTCGAGAGATCGCCGCCCATCTGCGCGACAATCCGGAGCTTCAAGGCCTGATACAAACGATCTCCGGCGAAGCAGACCGCAACGCGCTGTCTGAAGCGGAGCGGATCGAGCGCGAGCATCTGCAGGCCTGCCGAGAATCCGGCGACCGCGCCGGTATCGCCGCCTCGCTCCGCCGCCTCGGCAACATCGCCTGCGCGCGGAAAGATCATCAGCGATCGGTCATGCTGCTGACCGCCGCACTCCAGGCCGCCACCGAGTCCGACAGCCCGGACGTGGACCCCATTTCCGTAGACCTCGCCTTGGCCCGCCGCGCGCTGGGACCGGGGCCAAGCACCGAGACCGTTCCGATGGAAATGGCGATTGCGGTGGCGATGGGGGAGTAGGGAGACCACTTTCCAACCTGATAACTTGTGACATTCCATGAACATCCGAGATCTGGCCCGAAAGTCAATTCCTTTCCCGATCCGCGTTGAGATTCTGCGATTGAGGCGATTGCCCCGCTGTGTTCTAGAGACTCCAACCATCGCGCGCAATAAGCTAACCGAAGAGGAAGCGCAAGAGTATCCATTTACTCTTGCCTGTCTTCGATCGCCGTTGCGCCGTGAAATAGTCCTGGCGGATACCCCGCTGCAGGCCGGTAAAGAGTACAATGTGGGTCTGGCCGCAAGGATGTTGGATCGCCTGGAAATACGACCGTATCAGATTTTCTCCTATCACCGTATCGTTGGCGGGCCCGCCCGTATTCGCGGATTTCGTACTGGGCTCGAGCTGCACGGCGGAGAGATCTCGAAGGGTGTCGGCGGAGGTTGCTGCCAGGTTTCCAATGCTCTCTATCTACTCGCGCTTCGGGCTGGAATGAAGATCGTTGAAAGGCATCGGCACGGCTTCGACCTTTTTCCGGATCACGATCGCACGGTGCCATTCGGCTGCGGAGCGACGATCTTCTATAACTACGTCGATCTGCGCTTCGAGAACCCCTTACCGCAATCTGTCTTGCTGCGTGCGAAAGTTGTGGACGGGCAATTGGAGTGTGAGATCAGGACGACACAGGAACCCGGTTGGACTGTCGGGATTTATGAGATAGATCACCGGTTTTTCAAAGAGGGAGACGGTTGGGTTCGCGAGAACCGGATTCGGCGCCGCATTCATGCGGAAGATGGGAGTCTGGTATTAGATCAGGAAGTTGCTCATAATCGTGGCCGCGTAATGTACGATCTCCCAGGCGAGGCAGCATGTGGCGAGCAGCACTGAAGGGCGCCGGCCTCTTCGTCATTGGACGATTTCCGGGCGGCGCGCATCTATATCGCGAAGCTACCCGCAACTGGATGGGAACGCAGGCAACCCATGTTGACAAGCTGTCTCGAGTGTGGCCCGGTTACGTTTCCGTGTGGGAGTCTTGCTGCGGCCTCCGATTAGATGGATTGGATGTCTGGGTCCATGAAGGCGGATGGACGCCCTACCCCTTTCTGGTTAACTTCCTCCTCACCGGTAAAGCGGGAACCGTGACGAATGGTAATGGCCGCATGCTGGATCGTTATCTCTCTCGCGCTGTTAACGGCGCCCTATCCACTACATTTCCAGCGAATTTGGTGTCAAACCAGCGTTGCCTGCAGGTCGAGCCCCTTCGATGGTATAACCATACAGCCGAGGCAATCGGAGCGATAAACGGTACGCTTCACGAATCAGTCAAACCTTCCTCGCTCCCACTAGCATCTGACTGTATGGACCTCTGTCATTCCGGCGGTTCTCTGGAGCACTACCGGCCGAATGTGCTCAGAGGATTCTTGTCCGAGTGTTATCGTATTCTCAAACCGGGCGGAATTGCATCGCATGTTTTCGACCACCGCGACCATTTGCACCATGCCGACCAGCGCTGGCCATTTCTCGCGCATTTAGCATTCCCAAGTCCACTCTACTCGCTCTTCTGCGGCCACGCCCTCAGCTACCATAATCGCTTGCTGCCCACTGAGGTCATTAGAATGTTTGAAGAAGTCGGATTCGAGAGAATCGCGGTTCGCAGAATGATCCTTCCGGATCGGCGCTACGTGGAAGGCGAAGCAGCGATGAGTGGAACGCCAGGCATCTCACGAAGGCTGCTTCGTGGCCGCTACCGAGGTGCCTCGGACATCGACTTGCGCACTGCTGCCGCGCACTATCTATTTCGGAAGCCCGCCGTATCATAGGTCCTGGAGCAAGCACGAATGCGTCAAGTCGACCTCATGAGCGCCCTCACTGTGTACCCCGTACGGCCCACCGTACATTGCCAACATCCGTAACCCCGCTTCTAAGCTGGCCAGGTCCCGCCAACCCACTGCGGATCGATTACGCTCGAGCAGGAAAGTCAATCCTCCCACCCGAATCCTGCCAATGATGGACTTTCGGGAGGACAACGATGCTGCTTTACGACATTATCGCCCGGGGCGCGACGGAGTATCCCGAGCGGACGGCGATTATCTTTCGAGGTTCTGAGATCACTTACGGAGCGCTCGCCGCTCAAGTGAACCGGCTGGCGAGCGCATTAAGTAAGCGCGGCATCGGTCCAAGCGACCGCGTTGCCGTGCTATTGCCTAACTGCCCGCAATTCACCGTCGCTTACTTCGCCGCTTCGGCGCTCGGCGCAGTTTGCGTGCCGGCAAATCCCCTGCTCAAACCCGCGGAGCTGGCGCATATCTGGAGCGATTCCGGCGTCAAGATCGTCTTCACCGCCACACCCCTGCTGCCCCACGTCCATGAAGCCGCGAAAGACGTCCCTTCCTTAACAATAATAGTCGACTGTCTTGCAGCCGAGACCGCAGACGACCGTGTTGTTTCCTTTACGTCCCTGATCGCCGAAGGCGACCCGGATCCTGTCCTCAACACTCAACACTTAACACCCAACACTCCTGCAGTCTGCATCTACACGAGCGGAACGACCGGCCGTCCCAAGGGCGCGCTGCTCTCGCACAAGAACCTGACGACGAACTGCGGGCAGATCAAGCAAATCTTGCGGTTTGACGAAAACGATAACTTCTTGACCGTCCTTCCGCTGTTCCACTCGTTCGCCGGCACCGTATGCCAGAACGCGGCGCTCTTCTGCGGGTCGAAGACGACCTATCTCGAGCAGTTCGTTCCGGCGAGAGTTCTCGATTCGATCGAAGCGCACAAGGTTACGATCTTCCCCGGCGTCCCGGCCATGTACGGCGCGCTGCTGCAATTCCCGACCGACCGTGCTTACGATCTGTCCAGCATTCGCCTGTGCGTTTCCGGCGGCGCGCCGATGCCGGTCGCGCTCATGCAGGCCTTCGAAAAGAAGTTCGACACGATCGTTATCGAAGGCGACGGCCCCACGGAGTGCTCGCCGGTCACCTCGGTCAATCCCCCGCTAGGCATTCGGAAGCCCGGAAGCATCGGGCTCGCGCTTCCGGGAGTGGACATGAGGATCTTCGACGACAACGATCGGGAGATGCCGGTTGGCGAGGTCGGCGAAATTGTGGTTCGCGGCAATAACGTGATGCTTGGGTACCACAACCAGCCCGAAGCCACCGCCGAAGCAATGAAAAATGGCTGGTACCACACCGGCGACCTGGGGAAGGTAGACGAAGAAGGTTACTTCTACATTGTGGACCGCAAGAAGGACATGCTGATTGTCGGCGGGATGAACGTCTATCCGCGGGAAGTTGAAGAGGTGCTCTACACGCATCCGGCTTTGCGGGATGCCGCGGTGATCGGCGCGCCGGACCCATTGCGTGGCGAGGAGGTCGTTGCGGTAGTCGTGCTGAAACCGGACGCCAACATCACCGACCGCGAGCTTATCCACTACTGCCGCGAGCGGCTGGCAAATTTCAAAGTTCCGCGCAAGGTGATCTTTCGGGACGCGATGCCCATGGGCGGCACCGGAAAAGTGCTGAAACGGCTTCTGCGAAAGGAGCTGGAGATGGAGTAAAGACGGGCGGGATTCATGCCGCCCGCCTCAAAGAACGACCCGTTGGATTTTTATCGTGCCACGAATGGATCCGTGTAGATCACCTTTACAGGCACGCCGTCCAAGACGCGCGCAACCGGCGGCCAGATTCCGGGACGAGCCGTCGAGTATACGACGATTGCGGCCTGTGCCGGATTGAAATCCGATGCTCCAACCCCAGCGCCCACAATGGTAAACCGCTTCATGAGGTTGGCCACATGAGTGTTGAGCACATTGGTCGCATGGGCAATCGCCTGGTCGGATGGACCGATGTTGACGGTGTTCCCTTGACCAGCCCCTTGTGTTGTAAACGTTGGAGTACTGGTACAGGTTCCTACAAAGCTTAACCCGCTGCTCCCTACCGTGCCGAGCTTAGATAACACCTGGCCGATAGGGTTACCGATCGTAGTCGAACTGCTGCCGGCAAAGAGCAAAGCGACTGGCTGTGGGCAACTAGTCCCGGAACTAACGATAAGTGAACCTGAATCTCCGCCTGCACTGAAAGTGCTGCTGTTGATGACAACCTGGTTCGTGTAGCTCACAACGAACTTCTTTCCCTGGTTACAGCCCTTCTGGTATTGCACATTTACCGAAGTGTTAATTGAGCCGATCATAC
>JBGPOG010000146.1:0-8884 GCA_041487935.1 Chthonomonadia bacterium
ATATTTCCCGACTCTTCGCCGGCTGCAATCATCCGGGTCACCATAGACGGGAACTGTCCGCTCTGTTCGAGGGGCACCGAGAGCCGCACGCCTTCGTTTACCTTGATGACCGCATCGTTGATCACTTCCATAAAGATCATGTTGCCGGTGACGCGGGCAGAAGTTTGCAGACCGGAAAGTATCGGTACGCCGGCGGATACCATCGCGCTGAATGTGCGGGTGAGGCGGGAAATGGCGATCTTTCTATTCAACGGTCACAGCAATGGCATCTTCAGCTTTATTACGTCGCAGGTCCGCCGCCCCGTATCCGTCTTTTGCCACCGCTTCAACACCTTAACGGCCACGAGCGTGCCGATGGCTACCATATACCAGTAGTAGCGGATGATCTTGCTCGCGACAACCAGCATCATTGTGGGCGCCGGGAGCTTGGCGTGGAACTGGTCGTAGACCCCCGCAAACACCGGGACAACGAAGGTAAGAAGGAAGAACACCACGCCGATCGCCGTGATCAAGACGGCAGCGGGATAAACGAATGCCGCCTTGACCTTCTCCTTCAGCTCCTGCTCTTTATCGAGCTGCTCGGCGGCCACCTGGAGGGTCTCGTCCAGTGCGCCGGCTACCTCGCCCGCTCTAGCCAGCGCCATGTAAAGCTCCGAGAATACCTTGGGATGCTTGGCGAGCGCATCGCTGAATGTGCTCCCTGCGAGCACGTCGATGCGGATGTCGGTCAAGACCTGCTTCAGCATGGGATGCTGCGTCTGGGCGGCAAGGGTGTAAAGGCTGTCCACGAGCGGCAGGCCTGCGCGAACCAGCGTGGCAAGCTGCCGGCTCATAACGACCATTTCGTTGAGCCCAACATTCCTTTTGCGCAGGGAGAACCCGCCCCCTGATGCATTCGCCCCTTGTCTCTGCGCAGATATATCCGTTACATACAAATCCTTGCGACGAAGCTGCTCGCGCACGGCTCGCTCATCCAGGCCGGAAAGCGAACCGCGAACCTGCTTGCCGGCCCGGTCTCGGGCCGCATAGTTAAACGATGGCATATTAAACCTCGGGTGAATGGAGCCGGACGACCCGCGTTCTTCGACCTCCGCGGACCGGGCCTGGCTCGAATGGCAATGGGGTTGTTCCGCATTTGGCCCCGTGAATTCACCCGGAATTATTGGCAGAAGAAAGAAAGCCCCGCCCAATCACGGGCGAGGCACTCTAATTAGGCTGATTGAACTCCTCGATAAGGCCGCTATGCCAAACTCCGCTCGTATCCCTCCACCACCCATCTCTTCCCTTTGGCTGCCACCTTGTGCCCTTCCGCCTCGAGTCGGGCCCTGACGTGGTCGATCCCGCCGGGATATTTGGCGTTGATCTCGCCGCCGTTTTTGAGGGTGCGCCAGTACGGGGTTATCTTGAGCTCGCCCTGCTCGGCGGACTCCTCGGCGGCGTGGGCGGAAATCCACGCGAAGATGCCGCAGGTGATAGGGCAGGCAACGGTGGCGCCGTGCTTCCTGGCGAGCCGCTCGCGGATGCCGTTGATCGTGATCAGCTTGCCCAACGGGACTTGCCGCATGACTTCGTCCAATTCGAGCGGAGCGGGAATGACCAGCGTTCCATCGCCCCATTTGCCGATCTGATGGCTCTCGATCGGCTGCACTTTCGGCAGGCCTTTGGAGTCGCGCAACTTCTCGCGCCAGGTCTTGCGTTTGGCCATTGCAATCCTCCTGTGTTCAGCGGAACACGCGGCGCGCGCGCACCTACCTCATCGCCTGCGCGCCGTTGTCCGGTGATCTGACAATTACCGCCTGGGTGAAAGGGGGCCACAAAGTCCGAGTATCCTGCCCATTCGGATTGGTGATGACGAACATCACGACTTCGTGCTCGAACCAGATACATCCATCGGGCGCCACGGCAGTCCATTGATCCTTCCGCCCGGCTGGAGCGAGTGGGACAAACTTGTCATCGTGTTCCACGCCGATCGACGCGCCGGCCCGGATGTTTTTTCCGGCGACGTCAATCGTGGTCCCGTTGAGCCCGTGGATCACTTCAATCGATGACACCGAAGGTCCCGGCAGCTCGCCGAAAGGGTGGGATCCGGCTTTTGAACCATTTCTCCCCCGAACTGCCTGCCGAATCGAACCGCCAACTCGCCTCTTGTCCTTCAACAGCACGGCGATATTCCAAATCGTGAGCGCCCCAAAACACGTCACTAGAGCAATCCCGGCGCCCGGCGACGTGCGAGCCGCAGCGGTTGTGACCGCCATTATCAGCCAGCTAAGCAAGACCAGCGCGATCAATGCGTAAACACCGGCCGGTGACTTAAAATCGATCTTAAATGAACGCACCACAGATTCCTGCCTTTCCGAATCAACGGGTGTATTCCATGAAAGACGCGGAGTTTGTGGAGCTGGGGCGTAAAAGGCGGCCTAATTCTTGTTGGCCAATCTGCCAACGGAATCTCCTGCAAGAATTTGCCGGCAAAGGACTTCGAGCAACGGGTTGGGTAGTCCGGACGTCCCCATCTTCATTGGGACCCGGCTCGCGGGAAGCAAGTCAAACGGTGTAAAGTCGTACACGCGTTCCTCCGGAACAGACTATTATCGTGATGGACCCGACCCCATTCAGATCGTCAATATCCCGTCTGACCGTTTGGAGGCGCTTCATATCAAGCGACGCAAACGTATCAGTTCCATTGCGACACATGCATGGTCGAAGGCGAATATGAGTGGCTATCTGGCCCGGTAGTGATCGATGAACGTGTTGAGAGAAGACTACATAGAGGACCAACGCGCGAAGACCGGGATCTGGCCCGGTAGTGATCGATGAACGTGTTGAGAGTGTGTTCGGCACTGGCTCGCCGCCATGGCAGTTCCGCGTCGTTAAATTAGGCGATACTTCAATCACATACCTTGGCCGGATGACGAGAACTCAGTTAAGGTCTATATAATTCACTCTGATTGTTCAACCGGGGCGCCGTCGCTGCAGAGCCAGTGTATGATTCAGTCTGTTCAAGTCCGCTGGCTCCCTACTACTCCGTTCCCGGTCATTGCTTTCGCCCCACCCTCCGAGTATAATAGGACCGCACGCGGCATTCTTAGTATTGAGTATTGAGTGTTGGGTCTTAAGCTTCAGTATTCAGCTTTCAGTATTCAGCCTTCAACTTTCAGCCTTCGGTCCGCCCTCGTAGCTCAGGGGATAGAGCGCCGGCCTCCGGAGCCGGGTGCACAGGTTCGATTCCTGTCGAGGGCGCCAACATTTTTCGTAACGCCATGGCAGCCGGCTCTTCACCCGCTGCCTTTTTCTTGTTTGGCATGGATTGTGCAAATGAATCTAGGTTGAGACTCGCCTTGCGGCAGGCGGTAATTCGGCAATTACGCGCCTCAGCCTAAATCTCTCACCGACTTTAGCCAATAATTCGCGTAGCATTTACATGCTGCCCCGGAGGAGTTCGCCTCGTGAATATCTGCGTTATTGGGACCGGTTATGTGGGTCTCGTAACTGGTTCGGTCTTTGCGGACCTCGGAAACGAGGTTGTCTGCGCGGACAAGGACGAGTCCAAGATTGCCATGCTGAACCGCGGCGAAATGCCCATCTACGAGCCAGGTCTCGAAGAGATGGTTGCCAGAAACGTCGGCGATAAGCGGCTCTGTTTCACTCTGGACGTGGACGAGGCGGTATCCCGCTCAGACGTGGTGTTCATCTGCGTGGGAACGCCGTCCATGGAAAATGGCGATCCGGACCTGAGCTACGTTTGCGAGGCCGCCAAGGTCGTCGCACGGGCGCTGAATAAGTATAAGGTCGTAGTAAATAAGAGCACCGTTCCGGTGGGAACCGGGGAGATGGTGCGGGAGATTATTCTTACAAATCGACGCCGGGACGTGGACTTCGACGTTGTCTCGAACCCGGAGTTCTTGCGCGAGGGTTCGGCCATTTCGGACACTTTGAACCCGGACCGCATCGTCATCGGCGCTCCGAATCAGTTGGTCGCGATGAAGATTCTGGAGCTGTACGCTCCACTCGAGCGCCCGATGCTCATCACGGACGTCGCCTCTGCGGAGATGATCAAATATGCGTCGAACGCCTTTCTGGCAACCAAGATCAGCTTCATGAACGCCGTCGCGAATATCTGCGACGAGGCGGGCGCGGATGTCATTCAGGTCATGAAGGGCATGGGCTACGATCAGCGTATCGGCTCGGCATTCCTTCAGGCGGGCCTCGGTTATGGAGGTTCGTGTTTTCCCAAGGACTCGATGGCCTTGATTCAAACATCGGATAAGTTGGGCTACGATTTCCATTTGCTCAAATCGGTCGTCCGCCTGAACAAAGAACAGACTCAGCGATTCATGGACAAGCTCGAAGCCACGCTAGGCGGGTTCGACGGCAAAACAATTGCGGTGTTTGGCCTGGCGTTCAAGCCGAATACGGACGACCTTCGGGAGGCGAAGTCCGTCGAGATTATCCAGCGATTAATAGAGTCCGGGGCCAAAGTGAAAGCATACGACCCGATCGCGATGGACAAGGCAAAAGAGATCTTCCCAACGGTCTCCTACGGCGAAAACGCCTACAGCGCCGCTCGCGATGCGGACGCCGTCATCGTCGTGACAGAATGGAATGAATTCAAGCTCTTAAATCTGGAGCGCTTGAAAGAGGCCATGAAGGGAGACGTGCTCTTCGATGGCCGCAATATTTACGATCCGGCAAGAATGCGACGGCTCGGTTTTGCGTACCATGGAGTCGGCCGCGGCCGCTCAGCCATTAATGACAAATAAGGGTTTAGGGTACAGGGTTTAGGGTTTAGGGTACAGGGTGCGCTCGCACTGACAACGGGCCCTACCGAATCAACCTTGATTCTGGGCCCCGAAGATGGGGTGTATAGAAATGTCCATGCTGGGGAAAATGCTCGGTTTTGGTCGTAATGAGCACTATGACCGGGCGATTCGGCTCTTCGATCAAGGTCTCTACGAAGAGGCTATCGCGTCGTTCGACAAGGTCGATCTCAATGGGAGCAAAGACCCGCTCACCGAACGGCTCGCAATGTTTTATAAGGCCGAGGCCCATGCCAACCTCGGCAACTCGTGCATGAAAGGCGGCTGCTGGGAGCGGGCGGAAGAACATTTCCGGACCGCGCTGCAGATCCACCCGCACTACGCGGACCTGCACTTCAATCTGGCTCTGGTGCTGCGCCGGGCGATGCGGTACGAGGAGTCGGTTGCGGAGCTCGACTGTGCGCTCGATATCAATCCGGGATTTGCCAAGGCGCACTTCCACCGCGGGCTTGTGAAGTATGCCATGGAAGATCGCCCAGCCGGGATCGAGTCCCTGAAACACGCTCTCGATCTGGAGCCCGGTTTTGGGACCGATGCCTACCACCTCGGCATGGAAGCCCATGGCAAAGGCTATTATGCCGGGGCATTGCAGGCGTTCGAGCGCGTATCGGCGACGGAAGTGGACGATATTCTCTTCCACTACAGATTAGGCGACGATCTGTATCGCCGCGGCATGTTGAGCGAAGCGGTTGCCGAATACCGGAAGGCGCTGGAGATCAATCCGAATTACGCAGATATCCGCAATCATCTGGGCATCGCGCTGTCGGCATCGGGCAAACAGGAAGAGGCGCTCGAAGCATTCCAAGGCGCGGTGAAAGCCAGTCCGGCTTACGCAGAAGCGTGGCTCAACAAAGGAGTCACTCTGCGAGACCTGGGAAAGGCCGAACGGGCTGCCGAGGCGTTTCGAAAGGTGCTGGAGTTCGATCCTGAAAACCTCCTTGCGTTGAAGAACCTGGCGGAAGCCGATCGGTCGATCGCGGCCTGAGGGTAAAGTAAGGGTTGATAGTTGATGGTTGATGGTTGATGGTTGTTGGTCCATCAACCATTTGTCATCGGTCATCGGTCATCATTCATTGGCCTATCAACCATCAACCATCGACCATCAACGTTCAGCGACCACCGCGAGGCCGGCTATCCGCTTTACCGTTACTTCTAATTCCTCTCAGACCGCGGCTCGTCGTGGAGTGCTCGAATTGCCGCGCGCTTCCGTGGAGACTCCCGTCTTCATGCCGGTTGGCACTCAAGCGACGGTAAAGGCGATGACTCCTTCTGAGGTGCGCGATCTCGGTTACGATCTGATCCTCGGAAATACCTACCATCTTCACCTCCGCCCCGGCGAAGATCGGATCGCTCGGGCCGGAGGCCTTCACCGGTTTTGCGGTTGGGAAGGCGCGATGCTGACCGACAGCGGCGGTTTTCAGGTGTTCAGCCTTGCGGGACTTCGAAGGATCGGCGCGGACGGGGTGGAGTTTCAATCCCACATCGACGGCTCCCGGCACCTCTTCACGCCGGAGTCCGTGATGGAGACCCAGAGAAAGCTCGGCGCCGACATCATCATGGCGTTCGACGAATGCGCCCCTTACCCCTGCGATTACGAGTACGCGAAAGGCGCGATGGAACGCACACATCGTTGGGCGCAGCGCTGCAAGGACGCCTATAATGCGGTAGACCGTAAAGCCGCAGGCGGATGGGACCAGGCGCTTTTCGGCATCGTCCAGGGCGCGGCCTACCAGGATCTACGACAAAAGAGCGCGATGGCGCTCGCGGATATGGATTTCCCGGGTTACGCGATTGGCGGGCTGGCGGTGGGTGAAAACAAAGAGTCGCGGAATGCGTGCACCGAACGGTGTACCGGCATCTTGCCCGAGGACAAACCCCGATACCTGATGGGAGTGGGCGCTCCGGCCGATATTCTGGATGCCGTCGCCAGAGGGGTGGACATGTTCGATTGCGTGCTCCCCACCCGAAACGCCCGCAACGCCCAGATCTTTACTCGCCGGGGGGTACTGAACCTGCGCAATGCCCGGTTTGCGGACGACTTCGGGCCGCTCGATCCGGAATGCGAATGCCAGGCCTGCAGGCGCCATACACGAGCATACGTGCGGCATCTATTTCAGGCGAAAGAGATTCTGGGCCCGAGGCTGACAACTTATCACAACCTGCACTTTTACGCAGATATGATGCGCCAAATCCGGGACGCGATTGCCAGGGATGGCTTTCCTGAGCTGATGATGGAGTATCAATCTCGATTTGAAGGAGACGATGCGTAGAACTCATCCCGAGCCGGCGGTACAATCCTTAATAGATGTTGTTGAGGCTGCGACGTTGTTGGGTTCTCAAATATTTTAACAGAACATGGCGATCCAAACACAGGGCGCCCAGTTGGCTGACGAGCCGAAAATACCACGCGTATTAGGGCTCAGAAATGTCCGGGCAAACCGTAAAATCAAAGCCTATATCCAGAAGGCAAACGAGCAGATGGCGGCCATCGGCTATACCGAGCACGGCATCCGCCATGCCGCGCTCGTAGCCGCAATCGCGCGCAATACGTGCATCAGCCTGGGTTACGACGGCCGCTTACCTGAGATTGCGGCCGTTGCAGGATATCTTCACGATATTGGTAACGTGGTCAGCCGGTTCTATCATCCGCAAATCGGAGCCTCGATGTCCTTCACGCTCCTGAATGAAATGGGATTCGAGCCGGATGAGATTGCGCTGATCATCGGTGCGATCGGAAATCACGAAGAGCCGGAAGGCGTGCCCATTAACAAGATTGCCGCCGCCGTGATCCTCGCCGACAAATCGGACGTACACTTCACGCGCGTCCAGGCAGAAGATCGCGCCGCGTTCGACATTCACGACCGGGTAAATTTCGCCGTTCAAAAGTCCCGGCTTGAGGTAGACTCGGAAGCGAGAACCATAGCCCTGAGGCTGGCGATCGATATCGGAGTCGCTTCTGTAATGGAGTACTTCGAGATTTTCGTGGACCGCATGGTCATGTGCCGCAAAGCCGCTGAAATTCTGCAGTGCAAGTTTCTTCTGACGATTAATGGATTGGACCTGTAGGACGACGAAGGCTACGCTCGCTTAGCTGTTTGACGCAGTAGGGGCGGACTTGCGTGTCCGCCCATCTTTCGATGGCTTGCTTTATGCAGTGACTGTTACCTCGCGCGCGCAACCGCCTTTAGTTGGACGGCGGGCTGTTCGGCGACCTCTTTGGTTGAGCGCTCGCCTTTTGGTGAACGGTGGATGTTGGGCGACTACATAGGGTCGCCCCTACTCTCGTCAGAGCAGAAATGCAACTTGGCTTATATCGAAAACTACTTCTGATGAACAATTCGCCAATTCGGATATTTTCCTCCCTCGCTTTCATTCTATTGCTGCCTCTATGCTCCCACGCCGACCCCTCGGAGGTGGTGATAGAGTCCTTTAGCAGCGTGAAGCCGTTTGTCGTCGGCAGCGATGCGGTGGTGATGACGGGCACCGTACACAACAAAGGCCCGGCGCCTTTGCCCGCAAATTCGGCCGGCCTGCGAATTTACTGCCTTGCTGGACTCGATTATGCTGAGGGCGATCTTGCGCCAAAGCTGCCCGAGCTCATGCCGGATACGACGGCTTCTTTTAAGTGGAAGTTGCTTCCGAGTAGAGCAGACGGCCCACTGATCGTTTCACTGGCGCTCGAGCAGCCCGGCCGGCCGCCGGCGGTCAAGATCATTGCTATTCCCCATCTGGTCAATTCTATCCCGGCGGAAAGCGCCGCGGTCAATAAGACAGCCGTTGCCTCGGCCTCGCGAGGCAGATCGCATGCTATCATTGAAAATTCGCACATCCGGGTTCGAATCTTGCGAGCGGAAGCGAATATCCCGATCTTGCTCTTATCTTCGCGCAGCGCCGGCGGCTGGCGCCAGGCGGGAGTCTGCCTGCCGATCGCAGAGGTGTATTCTGCAGAAGGCGGGCAACGGCCCTGGTGGGAACAGTTCAAGATCGACGACGACGACGCTTCAATCACACGCGAGTCGGCGACGCTCTCGCTCTCGGGGTCCTTCGGGCTTCGCTGGCGCGCAACG
>JBGPOG010000147.1:0-8864 GCA_041487935.1 Chthonomonadia bacterium
AGTGTCAGCATCTCTTCCTCGCCCTCGACCAGCAGTGTGTGGACGTCTCCCGGCGGCTCGTAGACCAGCGTGCCGGGCCGGGCGACCCAATCGCGCTCGCGGTATCGCCACTCGCCCTGAAGCACGTATCCCAGCACCTGGCTGCTGTGGCGGTGGCGATTTACAATGCCTTTGCGCGCCACCTTGAGAAGGTTGATCCATCGCCCACTAGCCACGTCGAACCGCAGCGGCCGAAACCAGATTCCGTCGCCCTGAGGCACCCAGGGAATGCGCTCCGAATCGACCGCTCGATCCGGCAGCCCAAGTTCCTGAATGGCGGCCAACTGTTCAAACTGGAGCATTATGGTCTCCTCAGACAATCACCCATTCACAGCGGGCACCATTCCCTTGACGAGCCCGCATCCGTATAAGCATCCTTCACTCCATTACTCCAATGCTCCATCACTCCATCCCGTTACTCGGCCCGTCGCCCATCCTCGTACGGCCGGTCTCCGTTCAGGCTGTGCCAGACGATCCGGTTGAGCCAGTGTTCGTCGGCGCGGTCCGGCGCGCTCCAATCGAGACCGATCGACTTTTCGGCGTAGAACCGCGCCCTGCCCGTGAGCGCCGTCTTCGGCGGGTTCATGTCGTCCAGAGGAATCTTATTTGGCTTCACGGCGTAAGGGGTCAGATCCGGCTCGTTCATGAAGCACGCGGTGAACGGGATCGCGGTCGCGTCGAACTTGTTCATCGGGTCGAGGCCAAGCATCATCTCGATCGAGCGGAGCAGGGAGATCTGCGTCTGAAAGCTGGAATCGACGAATTTTCGGCGAGTGTACGGGCTGATTGCCAGGCAGACCGTGCGATGCCCGTCGATATGATCCGGACCCGACTGGGCATCGTCCTCGATCACAAAAACGCACGTGTCCTTCCACTGAGGGCTGTGGCTGACGGCGTCGACGATACGGCCAAGCGCCAGATCGTTGTCTGCGATCATCGACGCGGGTTTCGGATAGGTGGGATCGGTCCCCTCGGTGTGGTCGCACGGCAGGCTCATGATCAAGAGGTTCGGAACTTTGTCTTCCTTGCTCCGCTGCGTGTACTCCTCGATAAACATATCCGCGCGGTGCTGGTCGCTGATCAGGAGCGGCCAGTAGAGATATTCCGGATGAAGGTATTTCTGCAGACCTGCAATCGAAGTATGGGCAACGGTCCTGTATTTGTGCGTTCCGTTCTTGCGGTCGTTCCAGGTATCGAGCCAGCTCTTGGGTTTGGGAATGAACTCGGCTTTGTCGATATTTGCCATCTCGCCGTAGACTCGAACCGTTTTGCCCTTCTTTGCCGCGGCGTCCCAGATGAAGCCGCTGCTCGCGATGGCCATCGGATCGTCGCCATCGTCGGGGTAAGTCCGGGAATAGCCGGAATAGTATCGCTCGACGTAATCGTTGCAGATGGCTTCGGTCGCCCACTGGTGCCCTTCGCCGCTGTTCGTTCCGCTCACATACGTATTGTCAAAAAGCGTAAACTCTGTCGCCAGGGCGCGGTGGTTCGGGGTTAACCGCTCGCCCATGCTGCACAACTTGGGGTCGCCATCGCCTTGCGGCAGATCCCCAAACACCTGGTCGTAGGTCCGGTTCTCTTTGATGATGTAGAGAATGTGTTTTATGGCGCCACGGTACACCGGCAGGTTCGGGCGCAAGCCCCGAGCGCTGTTTGGCCAGATGTTGAGCTGGGCCACTCGCGCGGTGGCATCCTCGATCTTGGGACTGAGGTCGATCACGCTCACGGTGCCCTGGAAATCGTGCGCGTTTCCGGTTTTCCCCAAAACCGTCTTTGCCACCGAACCGTTGCCTTTTGTGTTCACGACGAAGGCAGTCTTGCCGTCTTTGCCGATGGCGATTCCGGTCGGGAAGAATCCCGCCGGGCGGTGGCCGCGAACCTTGCCGCTTGGGAGATCGATTTCGCAAATGGCGTTGTCCCCGCCATTGCAGGCATAAAGGGTGCTGCCGTATACTGCGAGGGCGTTCGGCATCGAGCCGAAAAGCTTGAGGCCGCCCCACCGTATTGGGATGTTCCGCGCCACGGATCGGCCCGCGATATTGATTTCCGAGATCGAATCGCTGCCGGCGTTGGCGACGTATACGCTGTTCCTTTGAACGCACAGACCTGAAGGATGAAGCCCGACCTCTATGGCGACCGACGATCCGCTTCTCCGGTCGATCAAGGTCACGGTGCCGGTGGAAGCCACGCCGCGCGGGTCGATGACGACCGGTACGTCGACACTTTCTGCGGTTTCGTCCCCCGGCTGCGGAAGCCGGCCGCCCCAATTGGAGACGATCGCGGTGGCCTCGTCTTCGCTGAGGCGTACTTCGAACGGAATGTTCTGAACCTTCCACTCGCGTTTCCACTCACCGGTTACGGTATCGATCTCGGCGACGGCGTTGCGGTTGGCCGCCGTTACGAACAGGCGCTTGCCGTCGCGCGTTAAGGTCATTCCTCCGGGGCCGGGATCGCCCTTGGCGCCGGCAGGTTTCGCCTGCAGTTTGCGGCCAAGCTCCAACCTTGTGTCTGCAAGCCTGAGTTCCTGGACGTACCCGAGCGAAGTGCTGGCGTACAAGTGTTTTCCGTCGGGGTTCCAGGCGATCCCGTGAAAGCCCGCGGCGTTCCGCTTCTTCGGCAGGATGAAGACGGCAGAATCCGGCACTATTCCGGCTTCCGTCACGAGGAACACATCTCGCTGGTTGAGAACCGCGACGTATTTCCCTTCCGGACTTATGGCGAGGTCGATTGGGCGCCCGTCGAAGGCGATGCTCCCAGGCTCGATATGCTGCCCGGTCGCAACGATAAACGAACCGTCAGTCTGCCTTCCGACGCGGACAACGCTCGCCCGGTAGGCGGAATATGCCATCCCGGTTGTGACAATGAGCAAAAGGAGAAGCACGAAAGGTCGTTTCATAATCCGTTGTTCCTAACCATTGCCTATCGCGATAGGAGCGGCATATCCATCTGCCGGTCTGTCAGCCACTCAACGCCCGACTCTGTTACCAAAACCATCTCTTCAATGCCAACGCATCCGCGTCCTTCTACCGTCACACCCAATTCAATCGTATAGATCTGGTTTTTTTCGACCGGATGATAGGGCGTCCGCCCGTAACGCTCCCAGCGCGGGCCCAGGATGCCGCCTCCGTCATGAGCCATTCGGCCCACTTGGTGGCCGAGAGCGTGCATATACTCAGGATAACCGGCGGCTACGATGTATCTGCGTGCCGCATCGTCGATCAGCGGCTGCCGGATCGACTGCACGTAAGGAACGACCTCATGCCAGTCGCCGGAGGACTCGATCGGCGGGCAGTCGAAGTTTCCGGCGATGGCGACTCGCCGGCCGGACTTCGTCACCATGAGGGCGGTCTCCCACGTCAAGCCGCCTTCGATGATGAGTGGAAGTACAGGATCGCCGCCGTCAGCCGTTTTGCGGTCGAATGTCAGCCAGATGTCAACGCCGGAAGCCGCGACCAGCGTTTCAGCTTGTGCCAGTTTTTCGGATGTGAGTGATTGCATCTCTAGCCGGAAGATTATAACCGCAGAGGACGCAGAGAAACGCAGAGGCTATAGAACCACATCCATCTTCATTCATACTGGGATTCCATCTTCAGCAGCTCATCGGTCGTCGCAGCCTGTGGCACGGGGCCGCGGAAACGGCCCCGAACTTTCGCGAAGTAGAATGCGACCAATACGGCCAGCGTTCCTCCGAAGATATACCCGGTCAGGTCATTCGGGGGCAGCACGAAAAGAACCGTGATAAACGCAATCCATGCGACGGATATCAGGCTTACGGGCATGCTCCAACCTCCCAGGCTCCACGGCCCGTTGGCGCTGCTCGTCCAGATGCCGGCCCGTGTCGCCCGAATTCGCAAAAGGATCGGAATGCCATAGGAGAGATAAAGCCCGATCGTGCTGATTCCGGTCACTGCCGGGTAGAGCTTGGCAAAATCGAGCGCCTTCGGGAAAATGGCGACGAGCCCGAAGATCAAGACCGGTAACAGCAATCCGAGCGCTGAGGCCAGCCAGACGGCTGCCGCGGGCGTACGGAATCGCTTGCTGACGTTGTTCCAGACATGCGACAGCGGCATCCCGTTGTCGCGCGAAAACGCAAAGATCATGCGGGAGGTAGAGGTTACGCACGAAAGCCCGCAGAACCACATTGCCAATGTCATGATCCAGACGATTGCCGTGCCCCATTGGCTGCCCAGCGCTTTGCTGAAGATGAAGAGAATGGGGTTGGAGGCGGCGGCAGTGCCGGGCAGGTCTTGAATGGCGAGTGTGATAAAGAAGAGCATCAAATACCCGACTAAGCCTGAGATGGCGACCGACAGATAGACTCCCCATGGCGCCCGAACCCGCGCGTCCTTGGTTTCTTCGATCGTATGGGCAGAGGCATCGTAGCCGGTATAGGTCCATTGTGCCTGGAGGAGGCCACCCAAGAATGCGAACCAATAGGGTTTATCGGTGATCGTCGTAAACGTCTTCGTAAATAGAAACGTAGCGGGCTGCTTCGGCGCGAAGAAGGCCAGCGCGACGATGATGATGCCAACGCCGGCCATGTGGTAGACGGCGCTGAAGTCGTTCAATCTCGCGACGACCCGGATGCCGATGTGGTTCAATATTGCGTGCGATACGATGATGACGGCAAATACGGTCATGTGGCTTCGGGGCACGTCCGGCATTCCAAGCAAAGGCGCAAGGAACTGAGCGCAGCCGTAATCGATCCCCGCGATTGCAGCCGCAAGGCCGATCAGGTTTAGCCAGGCGGTAAACCATCCCCATCCCGGTCCGCCAAGCAAAGACGACCAGTGATAAAGCGCCCCGGACGTCGGAATGGCCGACGCCAACTCCGCCATCGAAGCCGAGATGCAGAGGACGAACAGGGTTACGATCGGCCAGCCGATCCCCATCACCACCGGCCCGCCGGCATTCAAGCCCGTTCCATATAGCGTGATGCCGCCGGTTAGAATGGAGATAATGGAAAACGAGATGGCGAAGTTGGAGAAGCCACCCATGTCCCGAAGTAACTGCTGGGCGTAGCCAAACTGGTGCAAGACCTCGGTGTCTGAGTGCTGAGTGTCGAGTTTTGATTGTTCGGTATCGAGATTGCTCATTCGGCATCGCGTCCCGTGAATCGCTCGTGATGCTCGTCGCGGAAATGGGCGACGCTCGCGGCGGCTTTTCGTGCAAGGGCTATTGCGACGAATGTCACGACAACCAAAAGGCCGATCCCAAGCAAAACTCCCGGCGATGCCAAGCTCGTCTCCTTTTCCTTGAATTCAGACCGGTCATAGGTTCGCGCTAGAGTGTTGTCCTTCCTGTCTAGGGAGGGGAGAATTGTGTGGTTGCCGAATAGGTTGGCGTCCATCCACCTACCGTGTTAATGAGGTCCGAATTGAACGTAGCGATCCTCGGAATGGTTCTGCTCGGCCCGTTTCAACCGTTTGCGCCGGCACACCAGGCCAATCCCGCCAAGGATATTCAAATCCGCGAGTGTCTGGTAATCCGGTCGGTCGGTCAATCCGGCCGGTCCGCCACGCACACGGACGCCATTGAAGCACAGATCGTCTCCGGGAAATGGATGCCGCCGAAAGCCGGCGACCAGGTGGCCTTGCCGGACGGCCGGTCGCAAACTTGGACAACCGCCAGTGCAGATAAGGATGATTGGATAGCGAATCCCGCGCTCAATGGCGGATACGCCTACATACAGATCGATTCGCCGATCGAGACGACCGTGATCCTCGAGGCGGCGGGGCACAACATGGTCTATTTCAATGGCGAGCCGCGGATGGGCGATCCGTACAGTTACGGTTACGTCAAGCTTCCCGTGCATCTTAAGCAAGGGGCGAACCAGTTGATATTCAGCGTTGGGCGGGGGAAGCTTAGGGCGAGACTGGTCGCGCCGAGGAAACCGGTGATGCTCGACGTAAGCGACGCGACGCTGCCGGACCTGATCCCTGGCGAACGCGGGCCAAAATGGGGCGCGATCGTCGTTATCAACGCAACGAATGGGGTTCTGGCCCGCAAGCAGCTCGTCGTGCATGGAACGAACATCGGATCCGCCATCGCCGAGCTCCCTGAGGTAGCGCCGATGAGCATCCGAAAGGTTGGATTTCGAATTGGCGCATGTGTCGGAACTACCCGCGCCGACGCGGAGGCCGAGATACTCCTGGCGGATTCGGAGAGCCGATCCGGAGCGCCGATAGACTCGGCGAAAGTGAATCTAAGAGTTCGTGAGCCGGGCCAAACGTACAAACGGACTTTCATCAGCCAGATCGACGGCAGCGTCCAATACTACGCCGTGAATCCGGCAAGCAAACGCATTTCCGGTCCGGTGGCCATCTCAAAGAAAGGGCAACGGCCGACGACGAAGACGAGTTCTGCGACGATTCCGACGAGTCCGTCAGCGCTCTTTCTCTCTTTACACGGCGCGAGCGTTGAAGCCATCGGCCAGGCCGACGCCTACTCTGCAAAGAACTGGGGAGACATCGTTTGTCCCACCAACCGCCGCCCTTACGGCTTCGATTGGGAAGATTGGGGCCGGCTGGACGCCCTGGAAGTCCTCGGCGAAGCAAAGAAAACTTTCAATCCCGACCCCTCTCGAATCTATCTTACCGGCCATTCCATGGGCGGACATGGAACCTGGCAGGTCGGCGTGACATATCCCGGACTTTTCGCCGCTATCGGACCGAGCGCCGCGTGGATCAGCTTTCAATCTTACGGTGGCGGGAGGCGGTCGGATAGCCCGTCCTCGGTGCAGGCTATGCTTCGGCGGGCCGCCAATCCCAGCGACACGCTGGGGCTGGTCAATAACCTGGCGCAGAACGGGGTTTACGTGCTTCACGGAGCGGACGACGATAATGTTCCGGTCTCCGAGGCGCGCACGATGGCTGCGAAATTGAATGAGTTTCACCACGATTGGACGTACTTCGAACAGCCAAAAGCCGGGCACTGGTGGGACAACTCGGATGAACCCGGGGCGGACTGCGTGGATTGGGCCCCAATGTTCGATCTTTTTGCCCGCCACGCTTTGCCGGCTGAAGAGGATGTTCGTCAGGTCGACTTCGTCACGATGAGCCCCGGCGTTTCCGCCTGGAATCGGTGGGCCGCGATCGAGCAGCAAATTCATCCGCTGCAGCCGGGCAGGATCAGCATCCGGGTGGATCCCTGGCAGCGGCGGTTCGTCGGAACCACTGAAAATGTGCAGCGGATCGCAGTGCGGTTATCGGCGCTATCACCTGAAAAACCGTTTCGTGTTGAGCTGGATGGCGTGAAGATGGAGAATCTCCCGTGGCCGGCTTTTGGCGACGAGGTCCGCTTCGTCCGCACGGCGAGCGGTTGGGCGCCTGCCGGGCGGCTGCCGCGAGGTCAAAAAGGACCGCACCGTTATGGGCCGTTTAAAGAGGTTTTTCAAAGCGGATTCTTTCTGGTATACGGCACAAAGGGATCGCCGGAAGAGAATGCCTGGGCGTTCGACAAAGCGCGCTTCGACGCGGAGCAGTGGTATTACCGGGGGAATGGGGCGGTCGACGTTTTTCCGGACACGGAGTTTCAGTCTACGAAGGAAATCGATCGAAGCGTAATCCTATATGGCAATTCGGAGACCAACGCGGCCTGGACTACGCTCTTGAGCAAGTGCCCGGTCCTCGTGTCCCGCACCGGGATCAAAGTGGGAGAGCGAGATATCAAGGGCGGCGAACTCGCCTGTTTGCTGCTCTTTCCGCGAACCGGCAGCGACGTGGCTTGCGTTGGTGCGGTTAGCGGCACGGGCGTTACCGGAATGAGGCTCACGGATCGGCTGCCGTACTTCGTCTCCGGCGTGGCCTATCCGGATCTGACGATCGTCGGTCCGGAGATGCTGAACAAGGGCGCCGATGGGGTTCGGGCGGCCGGATTCTTTGGCAACGACTGGAAAGTCGAAACCGGGGAGTTCGTCTGGGGCCAATGATGCTTGTATTGGCCGTTATGAACGGCATCGATGCAATTGAATAGCCATTATAAACATAATGAACATTATGGGTAGCACATCGCTTTTTCATGTTCATCATGTTCATAACGGCTAATTATCATGGGAGGCGATGATGGCTCATTTCTGCTGGCTTGCATGCGTTCTGGCAGTTTTCTCCTTCACGTCGACGGCTTCGGGCCAGCCGTTGGACGGCACGTTGCCGCTGACGATGCAAGGCGACCTGGCGGCGGAGATGGTCGGCGGAATCGATCGCTATCTATCAGATCTCACATCAGCTTCCGTCGCCGGTCGGGCGCAGTTCTGGCATCGGGACTATTCGTCCCATGAAGCTTATGCTCGGTCGATAGAACCGAATCGCGAGCGATTCAAGAAGATCCTCGGCCTGGTCGATAATCGCGAGCCGGCGCATCTCGAGGTCCAGGGCTGGATTGGCCGGTCCGGCAACAGCGAAACTCTCGTTGCCCAGGGTACTGGTTACAAGGTCTATCGAATCCGCTGGTCCGTTTTAAAGGGCGTGGATGGCGAAGGGCTGCTCCTCACTCCAATACGGCCACCGGTCGCTGATGTCGTTGCCCTTCCGGATTGCGATTGGACGCCTGAACAGGTTGCCGGGCTGGTTCCCGGAGTGCCCCGTGATTCGCAGTTCGCCCGGCGGCTTGCCGAGATGGGCTGCCGGGTGCTAATCCCCGTTTTGATCGATCGTAAGGACACCTACTCGGGAATTCCTGAAGTCCGAATGACCAATCAGCCCCACCGCGAATTCCTCCAGCGCGCAGCATACGAGATGGGCCGGACGATGATCGGTTACGAAGTGCAGAAGGTGTTGGGGGCGGTGGATTGGTTCGAGAGCGACGATGGACGATGGACGATGGAC
>JBGPOG010000148.1:0-8825 GCA_041487935.1 Chthonomonadia bacterium
AATTCCGTCATCCCGAGCCGTCGGCAATTCCGTCATCCCGAGCCGTCGGCAATTCCGTCATCCCGAGCCGTCGGCAATTCCGTCATCCCGAGCCGTCGGCAATTCCGTCATCCCGAGCCGTCTTTGCGAGGGACCTGCTTTTGACGTTTGTCCTTAGGAACAAAGTGAGGAATCCGCTTTTCGCTCTCGCCAAGCCTGAACAGTTACCCAAGAATCAACGTCTTGACATACATCGGATACCAATGTATAATGGTTCCGAACTTACAGGAGAGTTAGTTGAACGAGTCTCGCGAGCTAATTAAGGGAAACACGCAGACCCTGGTATTGGCCGTTTTGAAAGACGCGCCGCGCCACGGTTACGCCATCGCGCGCGAGATCGAGCGTCGCAGCGAAAACGCCCTCAAGTTCCGCGAAGGCACGCTCTATCCGGTTTTGCACGGGCTGGAGCGGGATGGCCTTGTGACGTCTCAGTGGGAAACGGAGGGCGGCGGACGCGCGCGCAAGGTCTATTCCCTGACAGAATCCGGCCTAGCGGAGTTCGCGCGACGCGCGCGAACATGGAAGCAGTTTTCGGATGCCATCGACCTTGTCATTGGAGGCGAACCTCATGCACAACCGATTTGAAAAGGCCAGCCAGGAAGTTGAACTCCCAATTGAACTGCCGGACCAGCGGTCAGCCGCTCTCATTGACGACTACCTGGAACGTGTAACAGCTCCGCTTGTGGGTTGGAAGGACTATGACGAGCGGCAGGCCCTGCGGGCAGAAATTCGAGCGCACCTGGAGGCGGGAATTGCGGCATTTCAAGATCTCGGCGAGAGTCGGGACGAAGCGGTCCGATCCGCGCTAAAGCAGCTTGGAAACCCGGACAAGATCGGAAGGCAATATCTGGACGTCTCGAGCGGGTTCAGTTCGATACTGCGCTTGACGCGCGCTGCCGGGGGATATATAAGCACGACAATCGGACTTCTCGTCGGCTTACTCGCTATCCGCATAGCCGCCTTAATCATGGGATTGACCCCCACAGCCGACCACAGCGAATATGCGGTTGGAGCGTTATTAGGCGTTGGCGTCTCTTGGCGGTGCTGGAGCCGCCGATTGCGAATTCCTGCGGGCGCCTGTCTCGGAGCTGTCGCAGGGACAGCGAGCATATTGACTCTCATACTTTTCAACGTTCTTCAAAGCCCTCATGGATTGAAATACTTGCTCCTGGCAGATTGGGTAGAGGTCGCACGGGTTCTATTGAACATAGGCATCGTGGGGGCGTTCTCCGGCGCGATTATCGGCGGATTCTGCCAATTCATTCGCAGGCAAGAGCGCGTACCACTGCCATGGGTCGCAGACTAGAGATTTCTCGTCGATTCTACTATTTGTGTAGGTGGACCAAAATGGAAAACGATCATCGCGAGTCCGAGCCTTTGGAAGCGCCTTCAAACACTCTCATCGAGGATTACCTCGACCGCATAACAGCCCCACTCGTGGGTTGGAAGGACTACGACGAGCGTCAGGCGCTGCGGCAAGAGATTCTATCTCATCTGGAGTCGGGAATTGCCGCATATCAAGAGCTGGGCGAAAGTCGGGACGAAGCAGTCCGCTCCGCGCTAAAGCAGCTTGGCAACCCGGATGAAATTGGCAGGCAATATCTTGATACGTCACAAGGGTTCAGCTCGATACTTCGCTTGACTCGTGTCGCCGGAGGATTTGTATGCTCGGTGTTTGGACTTGTCGTCGGAATGTTCGCGGGTCGGATTGCCGCCGTTACGTTGAATATCTCGGGCACTGCGGATCATAGCGATTTGGTGATCTGCGGCGTGATTGGGGCGATTATTGGCTGGCGGTGCTGGAGGCGCCGGGTAGGAATCCTAGGGGGAGCGCTCAGGGGCGCTTTTGGCGGCACGTCGGGCATCCTAGGGTTCTCGCTCATTGACCTTCTTCTCAGGCCAAGCGGAATTTGGTGGCTGCTGGCAAACTGGGCGGAGTTTCTCGGTGTCGTCATGAAGGTCGGTGCAATTGGGGCCGTCGCGGGCGCCGCCACAAGCGCATTCTGTCGTATCATTCGCAAGCTCGAGCGCGCGCCGCAGCCTTGGGTTGTTGACTGAAGTACTCTTTCAATACGAATCGTTAGGAAGAGCCGGAGCCGGACATACGCTCGGGCCCATTTTCACGTATACCTCTCAATCCACTTTCGCAAAAAATCCTCGTTATTCGTGAATCTAACGCAAAACTCACGTTTTGTTCACGGACATGTTGCGTTTCTGTTACGGTCGCCTTGTATCCTGTGCTTGTTCATCACTAACGCAGGCCATGAAGAAGTAAGGACGCAAAGCAGTGAAGCTCACCAACAAGCAGTTAGTCCAACGGTTCCGGAACGAAACGGTGCAAGTCACGAGTTTTGGCGAAGCGCACATTTATCGCCGCCTTTCCGACTCGCACCCGGCCATCCGGCCAATGTCGCTATTCGAGATCGAACAGGAAAGGAAAGACTGCAATGAACGAACGCAAACGGCAAATGATTAACGAATCGCTCGTACGATTGGCTCCAACCGCCGATCGAGCCGTTGAGCTTTTCCATAGCCGGCTATACGAGCTGGATCCGACGCTCCGTTATATGTTCCGGGGAGACTTCAAGCAGCAGGGCCGCCAGTTCATTGAGACCATTCAGTGGCTCGTGAACAGCCTGGATCGGCTGGAAGAAGTGAAACCGATGATCCGTGAGCTGGGCCGGCGCCACGCTGACTTCGGCGTCCGGGACGAGCACTATCCCATCATCTGCGCCGCATTGATCTGGACCCTCGATGGAGGGCTGGGAGCCTCGTTTACTCTGGAGACGCGCCAGGCATGGATCGAGCTCTACTGCGAAATCGCGGGGACCATGCAAGATGCCGCTTGCGAAGCATTTATGTTCCGCCAGAGTATCGCACAGATGGAGCGCCGCCGGAAGTACGCAATGCTGCAGTACGGATAGAGTTCGACGCCTAGCCACCAACGGAAGCCAGGTTTAGCGGCCGCCCCGGTTAGGGGTTGGCAGCAATCAAATCAACAAATAAGTAACGATCCATTCCACGACGAAAGAACGATCGTGATGAAAGCACAAACGATAACGAAAGAGCTGGCAGGCGTAACCCGCCGCCAATTCCTCCGTGTTGCCGCCCATCTAGGTGATGGGCATCCGAGCAACCTCCGAGGCGCGCCGCGCGAGCAGTTCATCCCGGGCAAGCTCATCCACCCGCACGACGCGATGTTCCTCCGCAACGGCGACATCCTCGTGGCGGAGTGGGTGCCGATCGGCAGGATTACCCTGATTCGCAGAGTGTTGGGGTAGGCATTAACCGATATCCAGCATCTAAAATCCCGTCTGCCGGTCCGCAGGGCAACCGACCGGCGAAGCGATTACATAAGACGCATCAGTAAGCGAATTACAGCGCGTGATTACGCTCGATGAAGAGGAGAACGACAATGGGACTGCTTGAACGAAGAAAAATCAAGGAAGTTCAGGACACCATCATACCGGGCCGATTGCAGGAAATCGCCGAGATTTGCGGCCAGGAGATTCCCTACGAGATCGACTGGGAGAGCTTCGACAACGATCTCGAAGGGCTGAACTTCCTGGACAACATCTCGTGCCACCGCATCAACATGGCGCTGCGGGTCATCTGCAGCGACGACATGGGCAAGGAAGCCATCCGGGAGACCGTCAAGGCGATCAAGCTGAAAAACGTTTCCAGCAAGGACGATATGTCCATTGCCTTCGGCGGCGGCGTCCTTGAAATGCACTGCGCCTACGCGCTTCGAACCGACGGCATGTACTCCGACAATACGATCCGGGAAACACTTCTCCAGGGTCTCTAAGTACGAAAGGATAGTTAGATGAACGACAGCTACGATAACGTCGCACCCGCCTCAGAGTCCCTGTTCCAGGAGATCGTCGGACGATTGAAAACCGAGCGCGGAGTGCATATCGAAACCGCTATTGCCGGCGCCGGGTACCTGGCCGGAGTCTCGATCCTGCGCGCAACAGGAATTAACTTCTCCACCTTCGCTCCCGGGTCGCCGGTTCTTGTGGATAGCGTCAACGATGAAGGCCCGAAGCTCATCGACTTCATGGAGGGCATGTGCCGGCAGATGGGCCTGGGCCGAGATGCGGATTGGCTGGTCGAAGTGCCCGACGCGAATAAGCCGCTTCTCGCTTGCACCGAGTTGGTGGAAGACCTGGAGCCGGTCTTTAATGAGATTGTCGATCGATTGCAGGTTTCCAACGAGCTTCGCCCGTTTGTCGCCGTCCGCACCATCGTGCAGTTCATCGATGCCGGGCAGCAGATCCTCGATCCCGATACGGGCAAGTCGATCGCCACGCAGGCTATCGTGGAGGGCGCCAAGACTGTTCCGCCGGCAACACGCGAGCTTGCCGCAGTCTAGATCCCGAAATCTGAAACAGATAGGAGGGGCGAATAATTCGAGCGATCGGCCATATCGAGGAACCGAATCTTCGTGCGAATTATTCTCCTCCTATACGAACCGTGAGCAGTTACAACTGAATAAGCCGCAAAAACGCAGGAAAAACCGAGTACCATCGGAGAATTGTGCGAACAGCAGGATTGGCCGGGCCGAAACGCCGGCCGGCCGCTTCTTTCTAGAAATAGTATCGCACAGAGCTTCGATGCAAGCGCAATCACTTAGTAAAGCCTCGGATACGTGGCGGATCGAGCTGCTGGGAGGTCTCCGGGTTCAGCACGGCGCCCAGACGCTGGACCGCTTCACGGCGCGAAAATCGTGTTCGCTCCTGGCCTGTCTCGCCTTCTATATGGACCGCAGCCATCCTCGCGAAGAGTTGATGGAGCTGCTCTGGCCGGACGAAGATCCCGAATCAACGCGCCTGCGATTTCGCCAGGTGCTCGCCAAACTTCGGCGCGACCTCGATCCGTCCGGGAATAAGATCGACGACCTGCTCGTCGCAAACAGGAACGACGTTCGGCTGAACGCCAGCCTGGTTACGACCGACGTGGGGGAGTTTGAAGCGGAGCTTCGCGCTGCAGGAAAGATCGAGAAAGCGGCTGAACGAGCGAATCTTCTCAGAACGGCTATTGCTAAATACCACGGGAGCCTTCTTCCGGGCTATTACGACGAATGGGTCGCCCAGGAACGACAGCGGCTTGCGGATGAATATGTGGGTGCGTTGTGCCGGCTGGCCGATGCGCTTGCCGAATCCGGGGATCTCGATCGGGCCATTGAATACGCCCGCAAGGCCGTCGCGGCGGATCCGGTTCGCGAAGAGAGCTCGATCGACCTCATTCGGCTGCTCTCAGCCGCAGGCAGAATAACAGACGCTCTACGGCAGTTCCGGGCTTTCGAACAGGCTCTTTGGAAGGAGCTGCGAGTCGTTCCCTCCGGTGCTGCGCGCGAACTCGTCGACTCCATCAGATTGCGCGGCTCGGCCACACGAGAGTCCTCGCTTCAAAAACCGGAACGGTTCGAGAATACTCAGGCTTCAGACGAAGGTAGTGATTCAAAGGAATCCGGGCGCAATTTATCGGCGACTTCGCTGCCCGCGCCGCTAACAAGGTTCTTCGGTCGCGTCGAAGAGATCTCTGATCTCGTCGAATCGATCTCCCCCGGTGAGCGTGGCGCGCGCCTCGTGACGCTCACCGGGCCGGGAGGTTCCGGGAAAACGCGGCTCTCGCTGGAAGTCGCCCGATTACTATCCCGCGAACTTAGCGGCGGAGTATGGTTCGTGCCGCTCGGTGAGCTGGATGACCCCAAGCAGCTTGCGCGAGCGATCGCCGATGCAATCTGCTCGAATCGCTCGGCTGAGGATCCCATCGAGCAGCTTGTCGAGACCATCGATAATCGCACATGTCTGGTTGTGCTGGACAATTTCGAACACCTTGCGGATGACGCGGCTACGGTCGTTCGCACCTTGCTTGAACGACTGCCGGGGCTCCGCTGCTTGATTACCTCCAGGCAGCGATTGAATATCGAGGGGGAGGAAGTATTCGGCGTTCAGCCGCTGCCCACGCCGGGGGGCTCGGATGATCTCGAGGAGCTGCGGGGAAATCCCAGTGTTCGCCTGTTCGTGGATCGCGCTCAGAGCGCGCGGCGCGATTTCGCGCTGACAAAAGATAACGCGTACTCCGTCGTGGCGCTCTGCCGGCATCTGGAAGGGATCCCGCTGGCCATCGAGCTGGCCGCCGCGTGGTCGTCTTCGCTATCGCCGTTGCAGATGCTCGATCGAATGTCGAATCGGTTCGAGCTTCTGGTGAGCCGGCGCAAGGACCTTGACGACCGCCGCAGAAGCTTGTGGGACACCATTTCGTGGAGCTACCAGCAGCTCGCGCCCGAGCTTCGTGAGCTATTCGCCAGGCTCAGCGTATTCCACAGCGGCTGGAGCCTGGAGGCGGCGGATTACATCTTTAATGATGAAGGACGAAGGATGAAGGATGAATCCTGGAGCCCTCATCCTTCATCCTTTGAATTTGCTGGATCAGCTCTGCGAGCGATCCCTGATCCTCCCGGACCGGTCGGGCGAAGAGATCCGGTTCCGGATGATGGAGACGCTGCGGGAATTCGCCGTTACGACCCTATCCGGCGAGGAGTACGAGCGTCTTCGCGCCAGCCATGCAAAGTACTTTCTCGCAATAGCCGAGCAAGCGCGGGATGAGCTTGTGGGGCCGTATCAGCGCGCATGGCTTTCCCGGTTGGAAGCAGATCACGATAATTTGAGAGCGGCCGTCTCCTGGTCCGCGAGCGACGAGGGAGACGTGGATTTGGGCCTTCGGCTCTTTAGCGGCATATGGCGGTATTTGGACATGCGCGGCCACGTTGCGGAGGCCGAACGCTGGTGGACAAGGCTTGAAACCAAGGCGGAAGACGGCCGGCTGGCTTCGCCCGCCGCCTGGGCCAAAGGACTGGAAGGCGCCGGAAGCCTGGCGATCAACCAGGATCGGGATGACATCGGCCAGCATCGAATGCGGCGGTGTCTCGATCTTTACAAATCACTGGACGATAGGTTGGGAACCGAGCGCGCAATGTACTGGCTTGCGGCCTCGATACGGGACATGGGAAACATCGAGATTGCCCGGAAGATGTTCGAAGAGAGCCTGGCGATTTCCAGGGAGTTAGGAAATCTCGATGACACCGCCCGCGGTTTGTCTGGCCTCGGAGGATGCGCGCGGAGCGACAACGACGCCTCGCTCGCCCACGGTTACCTCGACCAGGCGGCGGCGCTATTCCGGATACACGGCAACCAGCGCGGCGTGGCCTGGTGCCTTCACACCCGCGGACTTGTGGCAAAGGAGCAAGGAGACGACAAGGAAGCGCGCACGTATCTGGAGGATTCCCTTGCGCTCTATCGCTCGCTCGACGACAAGCTCTGGACACTTCATACGCTCAATCAACTCACGGACCTGGCGCAGCCGGGCAAAGAGACAGCATCCCGCACCTATTGTGAAGAGGCAATCGCCCTGGCGAAAAGCATCGGGCATCCGGAGTGGGAGCGATGGTTTGAAGCAAGACAAAATCAGTTAGGGATTGGAATCACCGAATGACGCCTGAAAAACAGACGTTGGTAAAGGAATCTTTTGCGAAACTGCTCCCGAATCAAGACGAGGTCGCCCATAAGTTCTTCACACGTCTTTTCGAATTAGACCCTGCGCTGCGCCCCATGTTCCAGATCGGCATCAAGCACCAGAGCCGCAAATTCATGGACATGCTGGAGGCCACGGTCCAAAACCTGGATCAACTGGACCGAATGGTGCCCATGCTCTGGCAACTGGGCAAACGGCACGGGACCTACGGAGTCAAAGACGGCCATTACGAAATAGTGCGGCAAGCCCTGGTGCAGACGCTGGAGCGCGAGTTAGGGGACGCCTTCACCCCGGAAACCAAATCGGCCTGGCACGAAGTCTACGACCTTTTGGCAACCACCATGAAGCAGGCCGCCGGAGACGGGGCCGCGACGCGGGATTTTGATGAAAGGTGAAGTTGCCGGAATTCTATGATATAATCTGGCCTGTGCGCTCGTAGCTCAGTGGATAGAGCATCTGACTTCGGATCAGAAGGCCGGGGGTTCGAATCCCTCCGAGCGCGCTTGGGTTTCTATCCATTTGTCCCCGTAATACAAACGCTGCCCGTTGTTCCTCATCGATAAGAAATCTCCAGACATCTCCCAGGGCATTCCCGGCCCATCCAATATCGCGCGTTTGGCTGCCGCAATTGGCGGCCTATTCCTGAATTGGCGTAAGAGGCGGCCGGCAGGGTATTCGGTTTTCAAGGTGCTGATGACGCGCCCTCTGCCGTGACTATGACGGACTGTCGAGGACTCGACCGATTTTAGCGTGGGCTCGGTAAACGTTACGTCGGGACGGTCGCCGTTGACAGTTTGGATTCTATTTGCTAATATCTCAGGAGATGATTACCGTGCAGACATAATTGCGCCTGGAGTGTTTGAGCGTTCTTTTGCCAAAATGGTTTCCTCAGGCGTTTGTAGAATGTAGAATCTTGGAATATACAGAAAATCCAGAAATGCTCCGCAAATCGCTCTTATGGCTGCATCCTTGTAAATGAATGTTCGCTGTAAATGAATGTTCGCTGTGTGCGTACACTTCATTCTGTCTTGAATCCAAAAGAGAGTTGATATTTTATGCGTCCAATTGAGGTTCCAAAATCATATCGCCCCGGACTCTTGGCGCTCTATAAGTTGTCAGACGCAGGTGTGGAAACACTGATTGCGGCCCTGGCAAGTGCTTCTCCTAACATCAGTTGGACCAAATTCTCGTCATCGGTCGCCTCCCAGGTTCCGGATATCCCTCATGAGGAATCGTCCGGCATGGTC
>JBGPOG010000149.1:0-8807 GCA_041487935.1 Chthonomonadia bacterium
ATCTGCCGGGCTTGTTGGCTGTACGCCCGTTTCTTCAACTGCCTTGCTTCAAATACCCCCTAAAGCCAATCCCGCTTCCCGCCAATAATACCAGTGTCATCTAAGGAAGGGTGGCCGTCTTTCCCCCGTCCCGATACGGGGCTTCGTTCAGTAACGGACGCTACCAGCGTAACTCGGCCGGCAATAACCCCTATCAGGTGATGCGCGAAGCCAGAGTTTGCGGATAGATGGGCGCGGAACTGCAGGATGCGGACCGCCAGCCCCCGAGAACGGAGTACGACACACTATGCTCGAACGCCTCCTCAACACAGAAACTTTCCAGGCCGCAAGCGGCGCGCTCGACGGACTTTCCGCGCGCCATTCCGCCATATCAGACAATATCGCCAACGTCAACACGCCCGGTTACAAGCGCAAAGAGGTGCCTTTCGAGGCCGCTCTGGACCGCGCACTGCATGAGAACGCTTGCGCTCCCGCCGGCTGTGCAAAGCCCTTCAAGCCGCCCATCGTTCGCGATACGTCGTCCAGCACGCTCAACGACGGCAACAACGTAGACATCGAGCGCGAGATGGTGGCGATGGCGGATAACACCCTGCGCTACCAGACGCTGACCCAGTACTTAACCGGATTCTTCAGCGGGCTAAAGGGCGTTATCAATTCGGGCAGCCCGTAGATTTGTCGTACTCGTACTCGTCGTCGTACTCGGATGTTCGGAAGTTGAGAATATGAAACCCGATTACGATGACGAGTACGAGTACGAGTACGATTCAAGGACAATTCCAACCATGAGCATCGCCAAATCACTTGAAATCAGCGCTTCCGGATTGACCGCCGAACGCGTCCGGATGGACGTCATCTCGAACAACATCGCCAACCTGAATACGACCCGAACTCCGGGAGGAGGCCCGTACAGACGCCAGCACGTTATTCTGGAGGCCGCGGGCAATTCGGGGTCGAGCTTTGCCTCAGCGCTCAATCGAGCCTCCGAGGGCGGCGGCGTGCACGTGGCCGCAGTCGAGCCGGACCAGGGCGATTTCAAGCGCGTTTACGACAAGAACCATCCCGACGCGGGACCCGACGGCTACGTACTCATGCCGAATATCGAACCTGTGATGGAGATGGTGGATTTGATCACCGCAACTCGCGCGTATGACGCAGGCGTCAGCGCGATCGGCGCGGCCAAGCAGATGCAGCAGAAGGCGCTGGAGATCGGAAAGGGTTAAGTAGATGCGAATCGATTCTCAGGCAAACGCGGCGCTCAAGATCCCGAACGAACAGGGCGCGGCCCTGCCGGTTCCTGGCAGCGGAGATCACGAGGAAAAGTCATTCGGCGAGTTCCTCGTGCAGGCGCTAGGAGACGCCAATGCCTCCCAGCAGCACGCTGGAGAGATGGTCAAACAATTCTCCACTGGCGCTCCGATGGACGTTCACCAGGTGATGATCGCCCTCGAACAAGCCAGTACCACGTTGGCGCTCACAGTTCAGGTGCGCAATAAGCTGGTTGCGGCTTACCAGGATATCTTGAGGACGCAGGTCTAGGAAACGTAAAAGCGATTAATCAGTAATCAGCGATCGGTGGTTGGTAGCGCAAGCTTATTCGTTAACTGATGGCTGATCACTTATAACTGATTGCTTTCCGCCGAGAGCGGGAACGAGGACAAACGAATCGATGGGCACGTTGGCAAGACTTCGAGAGATTTGGGAAGCGATGACCAGGGCGAACCAGATCATGCTGGTGGCGGTTCTGGGAGCAGTGATGCTTGCGGGTGTCGGGTTCATCTATTGGGCCGGAACGCCGGACTTTCAAACGCTTGTGAGCAATCCCTCGCCAAACGATTACGCGGGGATTATCAACCAACTCGTAAATAAGAAGGTGAGTTACCGGGTGGTGGACGGCTCCATTCAGGTCCCCGCCGCCCAGCGAGACGAACTGCGCATGGCGCTCGCCGGCCAGGGATTGTTGAATACCGGATCGCTGGGATATTCTGCCCTCGAGAAAGCTCCTTTCGGCCAGACTCAGGCCATGGAGCAGCAGACCATTAAGCGAGCGATGGAAGGCGAGATGGAAAACTCCATCATGTCGCTTGCCCAGGTGGCGACGGCTCACGTAAAGTATGCGGCTGGCGATGATTCCATGTTCGTTTCTGCGGACCGCCGCGAGCCGTCCGCCAGCGTCCTCGTTCACCTGAAGCCTGGCCAGGAGCTGAGCAAGGCCAACCGAAAAGCGATCGTCAACATGGTGGCCCGAGCTTACACCGGTTTGACGACGAAAAGCGTGACCATGGTAGATGGGGAAGGGAATCTGCTCTGGGATGGCGCGCAAGAGTTTTCAGACACAGTCGGTATTGAAGAGCGGCAGTCGCAGGAAAAGGCCTACAAGGAATCTCTCGGACGCGAAATCCAGCAGCAGCTAAAGGCGGTCGTCGGCCCGAATAAGTCCTGGGTAATCGTTAGGGCGGAGCTCGACTTCGATAAGAAGATCGAGACGCGAACGGAGGTGCTGCCTGGAGTTGCGACCACACAGCAGTCCGAAGAAGAGAGCCTTAAGGGAGCAGGGCAGGTTGCCCCGCGTACGCCCCCGGCAGGTGTTGCGGCGAATGCGGCGGGCGCTCCCGCCAATCCTCCCACATACGGCACGTCCGTAGATTCGCGCACGGGCAATTACATCCACAACACCACCACCAAGTCGACCGCGGTCGGCAGCAGCAAGACGGACACGATCAAAGCGCCGGGCGAGGTCAAGTCGTTGAGCGTGTCGGTGCTGCTCGACAAATCGGTCTCGCCGGAAACGGTGGCCGCCCTCGAGCAAAACGTCAAGACGTTCGTCGGAGCGGACCCTACGACCGCTCCCACGCGCCAGGTTTCGCTCCAGCAGGTGGAATTCGACAAGACGGCCATCGATGCCGAGAAGAAAGCCGCCGAGACTTCCATGGCCTCCGAGCGAATGAATAGAATGCTCGGCTACGGCATTCCGCTCGCATTGATGCTCGTTATGTTGATCATCCTCGCCCGCGGCCTCAAGAAGGCCATGCCGTCGCCCCAGCTCGCGCTCCAGAGCGCATCCGGCCGGCCATTGGGACTTGCGGCAGGTCGGCCAGCCAGCGGAGGCCTTGATCTTACGGTCGGCGATGCTGCGGGCAAGGTTGCAGTTCTAAGAGAAGGCGAAGCCATTCAAGACACGGTGCTTGGACTTGCCCAGGGCGAGCAGGTTCACACATTCGAGGTCATCAACCAGAACTTCGATGCCGACCTTGCAAGCGTTATGCATCTTGCGAAGTCCAAACCGGAAACGGTCGCCGCGCTGCTCAAGAGCTGGATCACCGAAAAGCAGCGTTGAAACCAAGCAGATGACTTATCACGCATAGCGAATCACGAATCACGAACTAGTATGGAGACTCAAAGGTGGCCCGAACCCCAACAATTTCCAATCGGCAAAAGGCTGCTGTAATGTTGATCGCACTCGGCGCTGAGGTAACCGCAAAAGTATTCCAGCACATGACCGAGGACGAGGTCGAGCAGCTCACCATCGAAGTCGCACGATTGGAGCAAGTGGCTCACCAGGATCGGGTCAACATCGTCTCGGAGTTTCGGGAGATGTGCCTGGCTCAGGAAGTCATCTCTTCCGGAGGGATAGACCACGCCCGAAAATTCCTGGAGGCCGCCTACGGGCCCGAGCACGCAGACGGCATCCTCAATCGCATTGTACAAGCAATCCAGGTCTTGCCGTTCGATTTCGTCAAGAAAACCGACGCGGCGCAGGTCATCCAGTTTATCCAGGACGAGCACCCCCAGACCATTGCGCTCATTCTCGCACACATCTCGCCGAGCCAGGCGGCCGCGGTGCTTTCGGGGCTTCCCCAGGAGATCAGGGCCGAAGTCGCCCGACGGATCGCGATCATGGATCGCACTCCGCCCGAGGTCATCCGCGAAATCGAGCGAGTACTGGAGCAGAAGCTCTCAACCGTGTCTCAGCAGAAGTACACGGTGGCCGGTGGCGTCAAGTCGCTGGTCGAGGTCCTGAATCACGCGGATCGGTCAACCGAGAAAATGATCCTCGAGACGCTCTCTGAGAACAATCCCGAGCTTGCCGAAGAAGTGAAGAAGCTGATGTTCGTCTTTGAGGACATCACAACCCTGGACGATACGGCAATCCAGAAGGTGCTCCGCGAGGTGGACATCAAGGAGCTTGGGCTCGCGCTGAAGGTCTGCGGAGACGAAGTGCAAGCCCGGATCTACAAGAATATGTCGGAACGTGCGGGCAACATGCTCAAGGAAGACATGGAGTTTATGGGTCCGGTCAGGCTGCGGAGTGTGGAAGAGGCGCAGCAGCGCATCGTCGCGATCATCCGCCGGCTTGAAGATACTGGTGAGATCATGGTAGCGCGCGGAGGCGAGGAGGAGTTCGTTGTCTAGAATTTCCAAATCTCCTGCATCCGCCCAGTCGGATGTATTCGGAGACATTTCACTCGTCGCGGAGCGCGAGCGCGTACGATTGTTCGGGCCGCCACAGGAGACGGTAGAAGTGCAAATGCTGCGTCTGCAGGCGTCGGATGAAGCGCAGCAGGTTATCGCCGATGCCCTCGCCCACGCGGAGGCCATTCGCCGGGACGCCCGAGAGATCGCGGCGCGAACCGGATACGCGGATGGATACGCGGAGGGCCTGGCCGCTGCCGCTAAAGATGTTGAATGGGAACGGCAGGCATTTTCGTCAGATGCTCGGCGGCTGACGGAATGCATCGAAGCGCAAGCGATCCAGCTATGGAAGGACTCCGAGGTGCAGATCATATCGTTCGTGCTCGAGGTCGCCCAGAAGGTGATCAAGGATCACACCAAGGTGAACCAGGACGCAGTCATGCTTGTGGTCCGCAATGCTTTGCGCCGCACGGTCGATTCGAAGCGCATTATCATTCGGGTAAATGAGTCGGATCTGGAGCAAGTGCGCTCCTCGCGTAACGACCTATTGACGCTGGTCGATGGTATCGAGCGGCTGGAAATCATCGAAGACCGGCGCGTTTCCCAGGGCGGATGTGTCGTGGAAAGCGATAGCGGAACTATCGATGCTCGCGTTGAGACCCAGCTCGCAGAGCTAAGGAAGGCTTTCACCGAGCTGGCTCAGGTAGCGGCATAAAGCGATGACTCCGGCCAATATGACTGTTGAGCTGAATTCACCCAAACCAATCGACCTCGGACCTTATCGCAAGCTGATGGAGCGATTCGACCCTGTAAAGGTTAACGGGCGAGTCGCGCAGGTGATCGGTCTCGTCATCGAAGCAAACGGTCCTGCCGCGATGATCGGCGAGGTTTGTGAAATCCGATCCGACCGCCGAAGCCGGCCGACCCTTGCCGAGGTCGTTGGATTCCGTGAGAATCGCGTATTGCTGATGCCGCTCGGGCTGATGGAAGGAATCAAGCCTGGCAGTGAAGTGCTGTCCACGCGTTCGACCCTGAATGTTGCAGTGGGACCGCATCTGCTAGGCCGCGTTCTCGATGGATTGGGTAATCCTATCGACGGTAAAGGTCCGTTTGTGGCCGAAGAACGGTATCCCGTCAACGCTCCGCCGCCGGATTCTCTGTCGAGGCCGCGGATTTCGGAGCCGCTGCCGGTGGGCATCCGAGCGATCGATGGCTGTTTGACCATTGGAAGGGGTCAAAGAATTGGAATTTTTGCCGGGTCCGGTGTGGGAAAGAGCACGCTGCTCGGGATGGTGGCGAGAAATGCCGAGGCGGATGTAAACGTCATCGCGCTGACCGGCGAGCGTGGGCGGGAAGTAATGGATTTCATGGAGGAATCTCTCGGCGGGGAAGGGCTGGCAAGGTCGGTTGTGGTCGTCGCAACGTCCGATCAGCCCGCGTTGGTCCGGATAAAAGCGGCGCTGGTTGCAACTGCCGTTGCGGAGTACTTTCGCGACATCGGCAAGAGCGTGATCTTGATGATGGACTCGGTCACGCGCTTGGCGATGGCTCAACGAGAAGTTGGACTTGCCATCGGAGAGCCGCCCGCAACGCGCGGCTACACCCCTTCTGTTTTCGCAATGCTGCCTCGGCTGCTGGAGAGATCCGGGACGTCGGCTTCAGGCAGCATCACCGGCCTCTACACCGTTCTCGTCGAGGGCGATGACATGAACGAGCCTGTTGCCGACGCCGTGCGCGGGATACTGGACGGGCATATTGTCCTTTCGCGCGCAATGGCGCAACAGAATCACTACCCAGCAATCGACATTCTGGACAGCGTGTCGCGCGTAATGCCGTCGATCACGACGGATGAGCAGAGAGCGGACGCCGGAAAGCTCCGATCAGCGCTGGCGACCTATCGTGAAGCTGAGGATCTTATCAACATCGGCGCTTACGTCGAGGGCAGCAATCCACGGATCGACTCCGCGCGCCGGCTAATAGATGGAATTCGCACGTTCCTGTGCCAGACGCCGCACGAGCAGTCGGGCTTCGAACTTTCGAGAGATAGGTTAAGGGCGGCAGTCGCAGATGCGTAAGTATCGTTTCCGGCTGGAGTCGGTCTTGAGTCACCGAGTTGTTGTAGAGGACATCAAACAACGCGCCCACGCGGCTCTCCATCTTGAATTAGCCGCCTGCGCTGCACAGATCGACGCACTGCGGCGTCAAATTCGAACGACAATGAAGCTGACGGCCGGCGCTACCGAACCGGAAACCCTGGTCCGCCGAGAGATTTACGTCGGTTTGATCGAAAAGGAAATCGAGCGTTTAGTAGATACCCGCCGGCAGATCGAAGCCCGGCTGGAAACCGCCCGGGTTGAATTGCTGGCGGCAAGCCACGGCAAGAAGGCCATCGAGAGGGTACAGGAACGCGACTTTCAGAGATGGCGGGTCGAAACAGCGCAAGCCGAGCAGTCGGAGATGGATGAAATCGCCATTTCGCGCCACGGGCGCAAAGAATGATGGAAGGACGGCACTACAATGAGCGTTGAAAGCGTTACAGCACGCATTAGCGAGCTCCAATCACGTATTGCGGAGCTGACTGCCGGCCCGGTCCCCCCGGCAGGCGCGGGCGCTGGCTCGCTAACTGTGACCGCGGGCGGGCAGCCGCTGATGAGCTCGAACCCGTTCAATGTGGCTCTCGCCCAGGCTACCGGGGAAGCAAAGCTTAGGCCGGACGGCAGCCTCGATCCGAAGATAGAGGGACTGATCACCAAATACAGCGCGCTATACCACGTGGACGCCAATCTTATCCGGGCCGTTATCATTGCGGAATCAGATGGGAAAGCAGACAGCGTCTCTTTGAAGGGCGCCAAGGGGTTGATGCAGCTCATGCCTCAAGAGGCCAAGGAATACGGCATCAGCGATCCATTCGATCCCGAGGAAAACATCTCTGCCGGTACGCGGCAGCTTGCCGCGAAGCTCAAGCTCTATAACAACGATCTCCCGCTTACCCTGGCAGCCTATAACGCGGGTACTGGCGCGGTCAGGAAATACAACGGCATCCCGCCATTCCATGAAACAACAAGCTACATCGATAAAGTGCTCGGATTAATGGGAAAGCGCTGACATGAAGTTTGCCATTATCGGGTTTGTCGTGCTGGCGCTGGCAGGAGCTACGGTGGGTGTGCTCGGTTTCCTGGGAGTCGTCAAGATTCCCGGAATTACACCGAAGAAGACCGCTGCCACAAAGAAGCAGCTCGCGCCGCAGGAGGCGGCCAAGACTGTTCCACCGAAGCGGCCCTCCGCCGTTGCGGCAAAGCCTAAATCGCCGGGCAAAAGCGTCGTGAAACCTCCGGCTCGCGTCGATCCGGAGGCCGAAAAGAAGATCGACCGACTAGCTTCTATGTACGAGCAGTTGCCTGCCGAAGAGGCAGGTCCTATCTTTGCCAAGCTTCCAGATGCCCTGGTAGAGAAACTTCTGAGGAAGATGGACGATCGCCAGGCCGGCAAAGTACTCCTGGTTCTGGGTACACAACGTGCGGCAAAGTTGACGATGTCCCTGGCTAAATAGTCCTAATTGCTGAGAGATGAAATCACCGGGAGCCTTTTAAATGTGATCATTACCAGTTAACGAGGGTTGGGGGTGAAGCCCGTACGGGCTTGACCCCTATAAGTTGAATTACCTCTACCAAATGTTAATTGCCGCCTCGATTTCCGATCGTTGCAGCATTAGACTTCTGGAATTCATCTCAAGAATTTAGATAATCGGCCCGATAATAATACCGGTATCTTATTCGTCTCAACGTGAAGGAGCAGCTACAGCGTGGATCCATCGCCGCTAAACGTCGCCACAGCCGCTACACCAGCCACGGCGTGTATATTAGCCAATTCTACATCTCAAAGCAATCCAACCGGCGAGCCAAATGCCTTCGCCTGCATGATGGATGCCCTTGCGGCTGGGCCTGCGACGCCAGGATCCGATGCGCCCGTTGCTGCTCCATCTGCCAAGAAGCCGGCTTCGTCGAGTGATTCATCGACCGCAGATCCTGTAGTCGCTACAACTCCGCCAATGGGATTATTTGCACACCTGTCGCTCGCGATTCAAAGCGCAGGGCAGCACGCTGCCACAACTCAACTCGTAACGAACCCCGCGGCGCCGATTGCAGCATCTTCAGAAGCGCTCGTGTCAATGGCTCAAGCTCCGCCCAATTCGACACCAAAAATTGAAATTGCTGCGAAAACAGGGGCTTTGACGATTTCGCCGAGTTCCGCAATTGGATCTACAAAGGCAGCGGTCGAACAGATCGCGTTACGTGTGGCAGTCGACAGCCACGCGCAGCCGCTCCAAACTGCCGCCAAGGCCGCTCCCGGCACGCCAACTGCGATTCCTGACCAGTCCGTAACTCAGCTTCCGGTTG
>JBGPOG010000150.1:0-8804 GCA_041487935.1 Chthonomonadia bacterium
GCGTACTTCTCCACGGCTCCGTTTGTCGGCGCTGTGCTGTCCATTCTAATCCTCAGGGAGTTCACTGGATTATGGTTCCTGGTCGCGGGTGTGTTGATGGCAACAGGGGTCTGGCTGCACGTGACAGAGAGGCACGTCCACGAACATACACATGAGCGCATGGCACACAGTCATTCACACGTTCACGACGAGCATCATCAGCATGAGCATGAGCCAGGAGTTGACCCAACCGAACCGCACACACACTGGCACGCCCATGAACCGTTGACGCATTCTCATCCGCATTTTCCGGACATCCACCACAGGCATCGGCATTCGTGAAGGGAAGGCGGCGGAACGGCTGTAGGCTGTAAGGAAAGGAGGCAAAGTAATGGGCAGTCATATCTCCGTGCGCCTATGGCGGACGGTTGTCTTGCAGGACAAAGAAGGAAAGAAGGCGGCCTTGCAGGCCTGAACTCTTAGCGACGGATGCTGATCCCTACCGCCCAGAATGGGTGCGGCGGCGTGCGCCCGAGTATCCCAGTGCCAACGCTCACATCGAGCTGCACGTTAGGATTGACGATGTAGGCGATCCCGGTATCCACGATAACGGAAGTCCGGCCACGCTTCTCTTCAGGCGCTTGCACTCCTGTGTCGATGAACGGATTCAGGGTCTTCGCCTTGTTGAAATAGTTTAGGGTCACCGCAAATAGCCCGGTGGCGAAGACGCCGGACTGCCCGTCGTCATACACGCCGATGCCAACGTTTGGGTTAAGCGACCAGCTTCCATCGCGCGTCAAGTCCTGGTCCGCTGCCAGCCTCCAGTCGCCCTGGAATCGGTGGCTGCCAAAGTTACTTGATCCGGACGGGACGAATAGACGGAAGATAGTCCCGAGCGAAGGGTGTCCGGGCCCTTTGGAATCCTGCCAATGGTATTTCGCCCCGAACGACATTGGCGAGTATCCGTCCGTTCGGCTGATACCGGATGTGGGATCGAAAGTGCGCGTCCAAGTGTAGGTGTTGCCTTCGATGCGCGCCTCCCATTTGTCGTCGAATCCGAATCGGATTAGAGTTGGCACGAACAACCGATGCTCCGTTGAACCGGCATCGCTTCGAAACTCCTTTTGGATAGCTGTTTCGATCTGGAAGCGTCGTTTGCCGACAACCCCGCTCCCATCCGCAATGCCTGGACGATCCGGATTGATAAGGTCTGGCTGAGTATCGGCTGCTGGTTTCTGGATGTTGGCCTGTCCGGATGCCGGTAGCACCGCGAGGAAAAGCGTAGCGGCGACCAAGAATCGGTTGATCGTTTGCACGGTGATTTCATTCTCCTCCGGGGTTGAAATGACGAATTCTGGAAGCAGATCGAGTTCCGGTCTGCCCGGCAATTCCACACGACTATCAGGATTCCCTGCCAATGTCCGTCCGGAATCGGGCTTCGATCGACAGCCGGCCATAGACAGTCCTGATCGATAAGAAAGCAAATAGAGCTCTGCAGCACATCGTCGGGGAAATTATACTGGCTCTCGCGGTTCTGGAGCGATCCCATCTTTGGACGGGTGGCCATCGGACGAAAGACTGATCCAAAGGGCCTCTACCGTTCCAAAAAGCGGCCGATCCTTTCTCCGGACCAAATAGAACCGGCGCTTCAGCGTAAGACGCGAGTCTTTCAAAGCATGGAGGAGTCCAGCTTTTTCCTCTAATTCAGTCGCCCAGGAAGAAAGTACGGCAACTCCCAGTCCCGCGATAACCGCTTGTTTGATGGCTTCCGTACTGTTGAGTTCTACAATCCGCGAGAAATCTTGCATCCACCCACATAGGAGCGTCTCGGCTCCCGCGCGGGTGCTCGATCCATGCTCCCGTAGGAAGAGCGTCAGCCCGGAAATATCCTTGCCCGTAACCTCAGTCGCTCCTCCTAAACTGTTCGAAGCATCCACAACGAGCCTGAGCTCATCCTGGCCGATCTCCTCACGGATTAGCCCCTCTTCCATAACCGTTTCGCCGACAATCCCAATCCCAATTCGGTACTCATGGAGCCAGGAGAGAACATCCCGGCTGTCTCCGACCAGGAGTGTTGGTTCTACGTCCGGGTGGCAATCTTGAAAGCGCCTTAACAGCCGCGGAACAAGATAGGTCCCCGGCGTGCTTGAAGCCGCCAGAGTGATCTTTCCTCTCACCATTCCGCGCGCTGAATGGACTGCTGACTCCATGTCGCTAAGGAGTGCGAAGACACGGCCGGCTTGCTCAGCAACCGACTCTCCAGGAGGTGTCAGGAGCATTCCACGCGGCGTCCGCTCAAACAATGGCTCGTTGTACCTTGCCTCAAGCGACTTCAGATGCCAGGATACGGCCGGCTGGCTGATGCAGAGCTCCTGTGCGGCGCGAGTTACACTGCCGAGCCGCGCCACGATTAAGAAGACGTGCAGCGGGTACAGGTTGTATTCCTCAGTCATAAGCTTTCCCTTATGGATGACTTACGAGAATCTGTCTTTGATTTATCCATCCAATGCAATGTATCCTTCAATTGATAATGGTCACGGGCAGGCTGGAGCTTCAATTATGCATACGATGGCGAGACTACGACGTGAAGTTAGGCGTGCCTTTTCTGCGATCGCAGAACATCCTCAGCACGAGCCGCCGTTTCCTACGGGACGAGGACTGGCGGAGGACTTGGGTTATCCCGCGGATATGCTCGATTCGCTGCCCGCCGAATCAGTAGAAGCGTTTTGCGGGGTTTCAAACGTGAGTCTGTTCGCTGAGATACCGACCGGAGCCACTGTTCTTGATTTGGGCGCTGGCGCGGGCCTCGATACGCTTATTGCTTCTAAACGAACGGGACCCAAAGGGAAGGTAATCGGCATTGACTTTAGTAAGGCGATGCTTGCACGCGCCAGCCGTGCGGTTTCTGAATTCAAGGCAACAAACATCGGGTTGCGGATTGCCGGCGCGGAGGAGCTGCCGGTCGAAAACGCAAGCGTGGACGTTGCCATTGTAAACGGAATCTTCAACCTCAACCCTAACCGCGCCGGCATATTCCGCGAACTTTCGCGGGTCGTACGTCCGGGAGGCGCGGTCTTTGCGGCTGAACTCGTTCTAATCGCACCGCTTACTCTAGAGGAAAGCGCGAGTAGTACCAATTGGTTCTCATGAATCGCCGGCGCGAAGGAGAGCGTCGCTTTCCTGGAAGAGTTTCGGGCAGCCGGGTTTACCGAGGCGACTTTGCTTCGTACTGTGCGAAATGCCCGAACTAAGAACCCGAAGGCGCTTGCAGCGGAAGTGGTTGCGCGAAAGGGTTAGGAAAGCGATTCGGCGCTTATGATGGGGCAAAGCAAAAGAAGCAAAACCCGCCCACACGACCAGTCACAACTGACATAAAGGAGGACCTCATGGCAATCGCTTGTCCGATAACCCTTGACACCCGCCGGCTCAAGGAAGAGGTTTCTGCGATCTACTCGCGAGTCGCCTCGGACCCGGATGGAGACTTCCATTTCCATCGCGGCACGGATTACGCCGTCCGATTTCTCGGGTACGACCGGCAGGAGTTGGCCGCGCTCCCCGACTCAGCAACGGCTTCCTTCGCGGGAGTTGGCAACCCTCATGCCATCGACCCAATCCGGCCTGGAGAGACCGTGCTGGACATTGGATGCGGGGCAGGAATGGATTTGCTCCTCGCTGCGTGGCGGGTTGGTCCATCGGGACGCGCCACTGGCGTGGACATGACACAGGAAATGCGGGATCGAGCGATCTCATCTGCGCTTGCCGCCCGACTGGGAAATGTGGAAGTGCGTGACGGAAACGCTGAAGCATTGCCGGTAGACGATTCAAGCATAGATGTAGTGATCTCCAATGGTGTGTTGAACCTAGTGCCGGACAAGCGCAAGGCATATTCGGAGGTTATGCGGGTTCTTCGTCCGAGTGGTCGTTTTCTGTTTGCCGATATCGCAGTAGAAACGGATCTCGACGAGGATACTCGGAGCGACATTGACTTGTGGACCGGCTGAATAGCCGGCGCTCTGTCGGAGACAGAGATGGTTGATTTGTTGCACGAAGTCGGATTTGTCGACGTACGGATTACCCACCGATTTGATTGTTTCCAAGGAACTTCTAAAGAAGGCGTGGCTACTGAGTTTGGCGTTCGCGGAGCCAACATCTTCGCCCAACGAGGTGGCGAATGACAACGGACCGAGGTCTGATCGAAGCAGTTTTCCTCCGGCCGGAGCCTCGAATAGCAGCCTGAGCTTGTTCGGATGGTTGGAACTTAACATGGTCGGGGCTCCCAAAGGTCAATCTACATTACTGATCGTAGGAATCTACTACCTTGCAGAGTGTCGAATATCAGCCACAGACAATCCTTGGTTTCCGATCAATTCTCGGCTCATCCCGCCTTTCTGGCGGGTTCGCCAGGATCTTCTTGCCGCCTTTCGACGCCGATGTAAGGGAAGTGTGAATCCATCAGATCAATCCGCAAACCTACGAAGGCTGATCCAGCGCTACATTCGAACACTTTTCTAGTGTTTGTCTCGATAGACTTGACACATTCGGTACTCGGCCTCCTCAAATATGGATAGATGGCGTTTCCCTCTTCGGCGTGGACCTGTTGAGAGAAACAGAGGATAAATAATAGTACAAATGGCACCATGAGGAGGAGGCGCTGTTGAAACCGTACGGAAGTATTCGGAAACTATCCATCAGCCGCAGAGAACTGATCGGCGCGGGGATACCGACTTTCCTGTCGTTCTTCTCTGCCGGGGAGAAGTCCCTTGCTTTCGATACCGATAAAGGCGAGACGCTCTACAACGGCATCCGCCTGCCTGCCGAGTGGCCGCCACGCGTCGCCGCACCGACTTTCGAACCTATGTCCGTGCCCTATCTGGCGGCGCCGCCAACCGTTATTCCCATTGATGTCGGCCGTCAACTCTTCATAGACGACTTTCTCATCGAGCACACCACGCTCAGGCGCATGTTTCACCGGGCGGAGTATCATCCGGCCTGCCCGATCCTGCGTCCCGACCGTCCCTGGGAGATGGAAGGCGGCAAGCCGACAGCGATGGTCTTCAGCGATGGCGTATGGTATGATCCCAAAGAGAAAATCTTCAAAATGTGGTACATGGGCGGATATAACGTTGCGACCTGTTACGCAACCTCCCGTGACGGCATTACCTGGGAGAAGCCGTCTCTGGATGTGAAAGCCGGTACGAACATCGTAGGCCCCATGAGGCGCGATTCCACTATCGTCTGGCAAGACCTGGAAGAGCCGGACCCGAAGCGACGTTACAAGGTATTCACCGTCGCCGAGCGGTTCGCAACCTACTGCCGAATGCACATCCACTATTCGCCGGATGGCATCCATTGGGGGCAGCCCGTCGCAGTAAGCGGTCCTTGCGGAGACCGAAGCACCGTTTTCCGGAACCCTTTTCGCAAGGTCTGGGTCTATAGTGTGCGTAGCGATTCCCAATACGGACGAGACCGCCTGTATCGCGAATGCCTGGACCCGCTCACCGGAGCCGCCTGGAAAGCTGGCGAGCCGGGATGGTGGCTAGGCGCGGATAAGTTGGATGCGCCGCGCGACGATATGAAGGTTCAGCCGCAACTCTACAATCTGGATGCGGTTGCCTATGAAAGCGTAATGCTTGGGCTCTTCTCCATCTGGCACGGGCAGACGGATGATCGCCCCAAACCCAACACGGTGAAACTGGGCTTCAGTCGAGACGGTTACCACTGGCACCGACCGGATCGAACTGCGTTTCTGCCGGTGTCCGAGCGACGGGAGGATTGGAATTGGGGCAACATCCAATCCGCAGGAGGGGGATGTTTGATTGTAGGAGACCGACTTTACTTCTATGTCAGCGGACGAACCTCGTCTCCCGAGGCTCCCGCCCGCCACACATGTACAACAGGCCTGGCCACGCTGCGCCGAGACGGGTTCGCTTCGATGGACACCGATTCGATGGGAACGTTGACCACACGGCCCTTACGCTTCAAGGGCCGCCACCTTTTCGTCAATGGGGATATGTCCCTGGGAGAGCTTCGCGTCGAGTGCCTGGATGGGCATGGCAAGGTCCTTCATTCCTACACGCATGGCGACTGCCTGCCGATCCGCACCGACAGCACGCATCTACACGTACATTGGAAACATGGGCAGGACCTTTCCGCGCTGGCCGGCAAGCCTGTACGGTTTCGCTTCCATCTAACGCATGGAAGCCTGTTCGCCTTCTGGGTCAGCCCCGACGCCTCAGGAGCCAGCCATGGCTATGTGGCTGCAGGCGGACCGGGATTCACTGGCTCCACCGATACTATCGGGAGAACAAGATGAAGCCTCCCACCGCGAGGAGCGTCGAAAGGAAGCCGCAGTCTATCGGGATGGTTGGAACTTAACATCGTCGGGGCTCCCAGATGATTGGCTGTTCCGAACTTTGGATCGGGCGTCGTTGAGAAAATCAACGGCGCCTTGTTTTTTGCGGTAATTCCTACACGTCTGACGATCCGCGGCAACAGAGCGGCGCGTGTGGCATCCGGAATGTCGTTCCATAGGCCGTTGCCTCCTCAAGGCCACTGATCCCGGCGATTTAGTGCTCGACCCCACGTGCGGCAGCGGCACAACCGCTTGCGTCGCGTAACAGTGGGGGCGTCGGTGGATTACGATGGATACCAGCCGCGTCGCGCTCGCCACTGCCATTAAAACCGGTGGATTTGACAAACACCCTCCCTGCAAGTTATACTGGGGCGGTTCGCGGGGCGGGGTGGTCTACTGCTTGCCTGCCGACGGACCGATAATCTCCTCGCACCACCAATTCTAACCGAACACTCAGAGCCCATCAAAGGAGGATGTGTTTCGTGAACGCAGCCAAACGATCCGCAATGGGCGCCGCATGGCGCCTGGCAGGAATCGCGCTAACCCTGGCAACGGTCGGCGGCGCCGCATGTGCCCAATCCAAAACCAAAGACGAGTCGTACCCGCCGCGAACATGGTCCGTAAAGCTTGGCGGGTTTTTATCCAACAACGGCGGAATGAAGGCGCAAGCCAGCGATCTCTGGTGGGCCGGCGGGATCGACTATTTCCCGAACCTGCAGTATCGCCCGCTGAAAGGCGATATACACCTCGGTCTCAACGCCAAGTGGCGCTCGACCGCCGTGAGCGATTTTCACATTATCGACCTCGGCGCCAGGATTATCTGGCCGATCTATAACCCCGAATCTGCTGAGGGAATGCGCATATGGGGCGGCCTCGGAATTGGAATCTACTTCATCGACACCGCCTTCCTCGGCAACACGACCCAATTCGGCGGCAAGTTCTCACTGGGCGTCGACATAACGAAACGCTGGTTCCTGGAAGTCGATTACGATTACGTTGCCGGCTTCACCGATAACCAGGGCAACAGCCTTCGCGCTGACGGACTCACCTTTACCGGCGGGTATCGCTTCTAAGTATCCGTTGAGTCTTTTTGAGGGGCGGCGAGCGGAGAATTCGCCGCCCCTCGCCGCGCGTTTCGGGTAGAATGGTTGCATTCCCTTCGATACGCGTGCTTCCATATTCGAGCGACACTCACCATGAGCCACAGCCATGAGCTAAAGGTATTTGCCGGCACCGCAAACCCCGAACTCGCTCGGCAGGTTGCGGATATCCTGCAGCAATCGCTCGGCAAGCTGCGAATCTCCCGGTTTGCAGATGGCGAGACGTATGTGAAATTCGAGGAGAGCGTTCGAGGCACGGATGCTTACGTCATCCAGCCCACCTGTCCGCCAGTCGATTCGCACCTGATGGAATTGCTCATCTGCCTAGATGCGCTCCGCCGCGCCTCCGCGTATCGCATTACGGCCGTGATCCCCTATTACGGCTACGCGCGACAGGAGAAGAAGGATGCCCCCCGCGAGCCGATCACGGCCAAGCTGATAGCGGACGTCATCACCGCGGCGGGCGCCAATCGCGTCATGTGCATGGACCTCCACGCTGACGCAATCCAGGGGTTCTTCAACCTACCGCTCGACCACCTGACGGCCATTAACCTCATCTGCCAGTATTTCGTCGCAAGGCAGATGGAAAACATCGTTGTGGTCAGCCCGGACGAGGGACGGGTCAAAAAGACGCGCAAAGTGGTGGCCGCACTTAAAGCGCCTCTCGCGGTGGGATACAAACACCATCCCGGCCTCGGCGTGACGGAGGTAACTCACCTTGCGGGGGATGTGCGGGGCAAGACGCCAATCATCATTGAAGACATGATCACTTCCGGCGGGAGCATCATCGAGGCGGTGGACGCTCTGCTCTCACACGGCTGCAAGCCGGAGATTTACGTCGCTTGCACCCACGGCGTCTTCGCAGCGACCGCAGTCGAGCGGCTGACCTCGCGGCCTGAGATTGCCGAAATCGTAACGACCGATACCGTCCCGCTGCCAACGGAAAAGCGCCATCCGAAGATTAGAGTCCTCTCGGTGGCCGGACTCTTCGCGGAAGCGATCCACCGAGCGAACCACGACCTTTCGATCACGTCTCTTTTCAATTAACTCTCATGACCACCGATACTCTTGCTGCCCGACTTGCGCGCTATGCGCATAAGCTGCAATTCGAAAATCTCCCAGCTTCGACGATACACGAAGTCAAGCGGCGATTCATCGACACGCTCGGCTGCGCGATGGGCGCGTATTCATCCGAGCCTGCGCGCATCGCCCGCACCCTCGCGCAGATGGTTACTTCCACGGATCCTGCGACGGTGATCGGGACCCGGCACAAATCGTCTCCGGAATGGGCTGCTTTTTCGAACGGAGTGCATTTCCGGTATCTCGATTATAACGATACATACCTCTCACTGGAGCCGGCCCATCCGTCGGAC